>CAZSIY010000153.1:0-4242 GCA_964606825.1 uncultured Oscillospiraceae bacterium
ACACTATATCACATTGAAGAGCTTTTGTCAATCCTTTTTGACGGATTTTGCAAAATTTTATCGAAAAAATTTCTACGCTCTCGGGTGAGCCTTGTTGTACACTTCGCGAATGTGGTTTTTCATAAGGCGAGTGTACATTTGCGTTGAAGCAATATCTTTGTGGCCGAGCATTTCCTGAATAGATGTAAGGTCAGCGCCGTTTTCCAAAAGGTGCGCGGCAAAAGAATGCCTCAGAGTGTGGGGCGTGATGTCCTTTGCGATAGCCGCGGTTTTAGTATAGGTCTTTACCAATTTCCAAAATCCCTGGCGCGTCATTGCCTTACCGCCCAAGTTTACAAAAAGCGCGTTTTCCTCTTGTGATGTCATTGAGGGGCGGCAGTTGTTTATGTAATCTTTCAAAGCGTTTACCGCCGTTTTTCCGAGCGGTATTATTCTCACATCGCTTTCGCCGATGCACTTTAAATAGCCGAAATCCAGGTCAACGTCCGTAAGATTTAGGCCTATAAGCTCCGAAACTTTAATTCCCGTTGCATACAGAAGTTCGAGCATTGCCTTGTCGCGCTTGCCTTTGGGCGTTTTTGAGTTCGGACAACTTAAAAGCCTGTCAACCTCTGCCGGCGTGAGAATTTGAGGCATTTTCTTTTCTATTTTCGGTGTTTTCATTTTAAACGTGGGGTTTGTTGCAATGGCGCCTTTCAACTGAAGATAGCTGAAAAGGGCGCGAAGTGTTGCCGCCGAACGGGATACGCTCGATGCAGCTTTTCCGCATTCCGACATTTGGTTTATATAGTTCGATATGTCGTTTTTGGTTGTTTGGGTTATATTTATGTTGTTTTGATCAATGTAGTCTGCAAATTGTCTTATATCTCTTGAATATGATTGCAAGGTGTTTTCGGAAACACATTTGTCGTGTTCCAAATAGTTTATAAAATCGCTCATAAGACGATCCATCTTCATTTCTCCTTTTTTAAAGAAGTATTGGTGATACAGCTGCCAAAATGCAGTTTCCGAGGCACAAAAAAGCAAATATCACGGCGCATGTCAACGCGAATGCGAAGTAGTTTTTTGCTTTTTCTCCCGCGGGGGATGGGGTGTTTGAATATTGTTTTGCGCGGTGCAAACACAACATAAACATGAGAATGTATGCCGGCACCGTAAATATGCACGACAATAAAACGGCAATTAAAATCTTTACGAGCACAGCGCTCTCAAACGCCTTTGCGGCAATACCTATACAAAATCCCGAGCAAAAACCTTTAAAAAAGGTGAGAACTGCCGGGAAATATGCCGTAAATATGCCGAGAGTGCAAAAAAGATTAATAGCCGTAAAATTAAAATCGGTCTTAACCGCGCGCAAAAAAACGGCTTTAAATCCGCTGTTTTCCGCAAGAGAGCTTTTTATAAATTCGGCGGTTTTGCCGAGGTTTTCGCCGCTTAATTTAAACGCGCAAAACATTCCCGTTACGGCGCAAAGCGCAAAAAGCGCCGCTGTAATCACAAATACTGCGGTTGGGTTACTTTTTTTAAAATTCATTTGCATCACCTGCTTTGCTTCATTTTATGAAACAAAACGGGCGGATATGACGGCAGAATATATACCGCCGATAAAAAATTACATTTCAGATGCTTTTTTTACGCAAGCGTCAACCGCGTTTATAATAGCACTTCTAAAGCCCTTGTCTTCAAGCACGGCAACTGCGTCGATTGTGGTTCCGGCGGGGGAGCACACTCGGTCTTTTAAAATTGCCGGGTGAAGTTCGGTTTCCGCCTGTAGTTTTGCACTTCCGATGAGAGTTTGCGAAGCAAAAAGGTAGGCTTCGTCGCGTTTTAAGCCATGTTTAACCGCGGCATCGGCAAGCGCCTCTATAAACATAAACACGTAAGCCGGGCCGCTTCCGCTTATCGCAGTGCATGTGTTTATGAGGTTTTCGGAAACTTCGGCGCATTTGCCCGCGCACGAAAATATGCTTTTTGCATACTCAAATTGCTCGTCGGATACGTGTTCTCCGCGGCACATCGCCGTCATTCCCTCGCCGCACATAAGCGCAAGGTTGGGCATGGTGCGGATAACGCATACGTCTCCTAAAATATTTTTTATGTCGCATATTTTTATCCCTGCCGCAATGGAAACATATGTTTTTTCTTCGTAACCGGATACGTTTTTTATTTCGCTTAAAAGCGACGGGAAAGAATTCGGTTTAACACACAATATTATGTAATCCGATTTTGCCACCAATTCGGCAACATTTGTTACATTTATGTTAAGATTTTTGAATTTGTCGGCAATGTTTAAATCGCAAAGATACAAGTCTTTACAATCGAACTTTTCGGAATTTATCATGGCGGTTACTATTGCACTGCCCATGTTTCCTACGCCTATAAATCCTGTTTTATTCATGTGAACATCTCCTGTTTGTTTTTGTTACCGTAAATTATATCATAAATGGCGCGCAAATGTAAAGATAAAATTAAGAAAAAGGTAAAAATTATGTAAACATACAAAAGATGTGTGAAAAAATATGAGTTTTTTACAAGTTTTAAAAATCACCTGGTGTAAATGCACAGGTGATTTTTTGCTTTAAAATTTAAATCTATTTTAAAAGGCGCACTGTATTAGGCTCCATATTAAATCTCACTGTTTGCAAAATGCTGATACTTTCGGCATTTTTAAAATTGTTTTCTCCATGCCGAAACGCAAAGCGCGCATATGATAGTTCCCGCGGCGGCGATAAGCGCCCACATTCCCACAGTGAGGTGCCAGCCGATATTTTCGGAAACCACGGCTATTGCATATGTGGAAACGGCGCTTCCCACATAGGTGCAAGAGTTTAATATGCCGGATATTGTGGAAACGTTGCCGCGATGTTTGTAATAAGCGGGCACCATGCATATGAGAATTAGGTTTACGCCGTGCATACAGCCGTTTAAAAGTGCCGCAAGCGCAACAGAGAGAGAGGCGCTTTTTCCAGAAAAGGCAAAGAGCGCAAGAGCCGCAATTGTTCCCGTGCCGAAAATAACGGCAGAGCATTTGAGAGGATTTTTAAAAATATTTCTGTAAAGCCATGAAGTGAAGCTAAAGCAAAGTATGCTGAATATAGGTAACACAATATTTGTGAAAATCGAAATGGCGTTGCTCAACTTGTAAGTCTCCGCAATATAAGACGGCATCCAGGTTGTTACTCCGTCGCGAAGAGCTCCTTGAAGTATAATTGCAACCATTATGCAAATAAAAAGCGGTGTGAAAAGACGAGAGCTTCTCGCATCGTTTTTTTCTTCGATTTTTCTTTCGGACGTGCTCATTTCAATGTTTACACAAAGTCTTTGCCATACGAACGCCATCAAAATTCCGCAAGCGGCGGAAAAAGCGAACATTGCTTTCCAGTTTGCCACGGAAATTATAATTGGTGCCGCAAAATACACCAAAATTGTGCCGAACGAACTTCCCCAAGACACAATAACAGAGGCTTTTTTGTATTCTTCATCGGTAAAAATTGTGCTCATGAGCTTTACAATCGGAGGCCACATAAACGCCTGGGCAAATCCGTTTACAAACCAAACCGCAGTCATTTGGTACGGAGAGCGGCAAAACGGTATTAAAATATTCATTGCGCTTGTAAGCAAAAGTCCGTAAAATACAAGGGATTTCGGTTGAATTTTGTCGCCGAAACGACCGCTCACAATTTGCCCCGCGCCATAGGAAATAAAACTTCCCGTGAGCGCCATTGAAAGGAGCGCTTTTGAAAAATTCGTTTGAGATGCCATTTCCGATATTACGGCGCCGTAGTTTATGCGCGTTACATAGCTTGCAAGATATGTAATCATAAAAAGATATGCCATGTTAAAATTGCTTTTTTTGCCTGTTTTAATCATGATATTTGTCCTTTCCATACATGATTTTCGTTAAAATACGTTGACATTATAAACCTCAAAATAATAAAAGTCAAGGCTTTATTTTCCTTTTGTTGTTTGAGGACACTTAAAAGATAAAATGCGTCGTTTTTTTCTTGCAAATTGTCTATTTGGGGTGTATAATAAAGTATACTTTTCAGGAGGAAAACATCATGGAGAAAAACTTAACCACGGGAAGCGTATTAAAAAACGTTTTGTATTTTTCACTTCCGTATTTATTGTCATATTTTTTGCAAACGCTCTACGGCATGGCGGATTTGTTTATTATAGGAAGGTTCGGAACCGTTGCCGACATTACCGCCGTTTCCGCGGGAAGCCAGATTATGCATATGC
>CAZSIY010000154.1:0-4226 GCA_964606825.1 uncultured Oscillospiraceae bacterium
GCCTATGGTCGTTTTAAGCTCAAATTGCGGTTTCCCGTTTTTGGGAGCCATGAAGGCAAACATAATCGCAAGAAGCGCAAAAGTTATTAAAAATGTGTAAAAATTAAACACAGCGTTGCTTCCGTCGGGCACACAAGCAGTAAACATTTTTTGAGACACATTTACCATTCCCTGAAAAAGAAAAACAAGGAAAAGAAGTATCAAATCTTTTATGCGCAATTTTGTTTTTATCTTGTTATTGTAACTTATAAGAAGCATTATTGCAACAACGATAAAAACCATGCCTATAATTTGAACAAAGCTCACATTTTCTTTAAACACCAAAAAACCGAAAGCCGTTGTAACAAGAAACGAAGCCGTGGTAAATGCATTAATAAGCATAAAAACTCCGCCTTTTACCGCAAGAAGCCAGGTCGTTAAAAAAAGAGCCATTGAAACTCCCGAAAGAGCGCATATTCCGGCGCTGACAGGCGTAAGGGCAAACGACGAGCCAACAAATGCCGCAACGCCAAAGCCTATTATACAGCAAAAGAGCATACGTATTACGGTCATTACCACGCTGTCGTATGTGCCGCTTACATAGCCACTGATTTTCTTGCCGCAAAAACCTTTGCAAGAGCCCGCGAACACCGAAATCAATAAATTAAACATACAAATTATCCCCCCCTTTGATGCAAAATGCCAATGGGTGCGCCTCGCGCACCTATATTTTTAAAATTAATACATTGCCACAACCGCACCGTCAAAAGTCTTTTCGATATACTCTTTTACAGCAGCGGTTTCAAGCGCATTTATAAGCGCCTTTGTTTCTTGGGAATTTTCGTTTTCTTTAGCCACGGCAATTATATTCGCATATGTTTTTGCCGCGTCGCCGTTTGCATCTTCAGTTGCAAGGGCATCCGAAATTTTAAGACCTGCCTGAATTGCGTAGTTTCCGTTTATTACGGCAATTGAGCCTTTGTCGCTGTTGCCGAGCTGTGCGGCAACGGTATCTGCCTGAACGGGCTGAATTTTGTAGCCGCCGTTATCTATGATATCAAGCGTTGTAACGCCGTCCAAAGCGTTCGCGCCCTCGGGAAGCGTGATTATGCCCTCTTGTTCAAGCAAGAGTAGCGCGCGGGTTTCGTTACTGTCGTCAGCCGGAATTATAATCGTTGCACCTTTTGCAATATCTTTAAGATCGGAAATTCCGTTTGCATATATGCCGAAAGGCTCATAATGTATCGCCGCCGCGGAAACAAGATCCGTGCCGTTTTCTTTGTTAAACGAGTCAAGATAGGGTTTGTGCTGGAAATAGTTGGCATCTATTGTTCCGTCGGCAAGTGCCTTGTTAGGAAGAACATAGTCGTCAAATACTACTATTTCAAGTTCGTAGCCGTCTTTTGCCAAGGTGTCTTTTATCTGCTCAAGAATTTCTCCGTGGGGAGTTGAGCTGGCGCCGACGGTGATTTTTTTGGCATCATTTTCGCCATTGCCTTTTTTACCACAACCGGCAAAGGCAAAAGTTGAAAGCGCTACAAGAACTGCCAATGAAAGTGATACGATTTTTTTCATGTTAAAAATCTCCTTTTGATTTATTTTATCCTTTTATCCGCCTTGCGGGCAACAAACATTCCCACCTCTTGAATAACCTGGACAATTATTATTGTTAAAACAACGCAAACCCAAATTACGTCATCTTTATATCTTTGGTAACCGTAGCTTATGGCAATTTGGCCAAGGCCTGTTCCGCCGATGGTTCCCGCCATTGCGGAATAGCCGAGAATTGTTACCATGGATATAACGGAGCCCACAATAAGCGAGGGTTTTGCCTCAGGAATGAGCACTTTAAAAACGATTTTAAGTGACGG
The DNA here is from genome assembly GCA_964606825.1 of uncultured Oscillospiraceae bacterium. GTDB lineage: Bacteria > Bacillota > Clostridia > UMGS1810 > UMGS1810 > CAKSIN01. The sequence goes on from CAZSIY010000154.1 coordinate 1,851, forward strand.
CGTTCCCATAGCCTGTGCCGCTTCGATAACGCCTTTGTTTACCTCTTTTACCGAAGACTCCACCATTCGCGCAACGTAAGGCGCCGCGGCGATAATAAGAGTTACTATAACTGCTTTATTTCCGAGGCTTGTGCCCACAATAAGCTTTGCCGCGGGAAGCACGGCAACCATCAAAATTATAAACGGAATACTTCGGAAAATATTTACCGCAATTCCTATTACTCTGTTAAGCCAAGGTATGGGGTGAATTCCCTCTTTGTCGGTAACGCACAAAATCAAGCCGAGCGGAAGACCTATTGCGTAAGACACCACAGTGGAAATGAGTGTCATATATATGGTTTCCCAAATACCGAGCTGGATAATGCCTTTGTCCAAAAGTTGATAAAACATATCGGAAAACATGCCCTACACCTCCTCGCGGTAGTCAATACCGTTTACTTTAAGCCAGCTGAATATCTTCTCCGATGCATTTTCATCATCAGGCAATTCAAGTATCATGTGACCGTATGCTTTTCCGTCTATATCCTTTGTATCGGCAAACATAATATTAACGGGCACCTGTGATGCCAAAACAAGCTCGGAAATAACAGGCTTCGAAGATTTTTCGCCGTCAAAAATTATGCGAATACGCCTGTTTCCGCTTATTTCCAAATGATTTGCCGCAGTTGGCAAAATAAGCTCGCGCGCAATTGAAGAGCTCGGATTTATAAACACATCGCTTACTCTCCCTTGCTCGGCAATTCGGCTGTTGTCGATAACCGCGACGCGGTCGCAAATGCTGTCGATAACCTTCATTTCATGTGTTATAACAACAATAGTTACGCCCAATGTCTTGTTTATCTTTTTAAGAAGCTGAAGTATTGCACGGGTTGTGTTGGGGTCGAGTGCGCTGGTTGCCTCGTCGCAAAGAAGATATTTGGGATCAGTGGCAAGCGCTCTCGCTATTGCCACGCGCTGTTTTTGCCCGCCCGAAAGCTGAGACGGGTATGCGTTTTCGCGATTTGAAAGGCCAACCATATCCAAAAGCTCAATAGCGCGCTTTTTCGCCTCTTCTTTTTTTACGCCTGCAATTTCAAGCGGAAAGCACACGTTTTTTAATATTGTACGTTGCTCCAAAAGGTTAAATCCCTGAAAAATCATACCTATTGAACGGCGCATCTCCAAAAGCTCGCGGCGACTCATTGCCATAAGGCTTTTTCCATCGATAACAACCTCTCCGCTCGTGGGTCTTTCCAAAAGATTTATACATCTTACAAGAGTACTTTTGCCCGCGCCGGAAAGACCTATAATGCCGAAGATTTCTCCGTCGTTTACGGTGAGGTCTATGCCGTCGAGAGCCACAATATTACCATTTGAGGTTTTAAATGTCTTATTTAAATTCTTTAATTCTATCATAAAAAAACTCCTTTATCTAAATATTGTAACAGAAATTACACCGCTTGTCAATTTTTAGAAGGAGTTTTTCATAAATTTTAAGTTTTTATTCTTTAGAATACACAGTTTTTGCCGATATTCCGTTAAGATTTCCTATTTTTCCCGCAACCGTGTTTATGATATTTTGCGGAGCGTCTACGGCAACGCTTATTATGTTAATTCCTTTTGAGCGATGAGGAATACCCATTCTTCCGATAACATACTCTCCGAATTCATGCAAAATTTCGTTGAGCTCTTTTACGGAACTTTGATTTTCGACTATTATTGCAATTACAGCCACTCTCGTATTCATAACGCGCCTCCTAATTTGATGCGAAAATATCTTCCGGCGAAGCATTTAAAGTCCAAACGCCGTTTTTATTTATAAGTGTAAAATCTTTTGTTGATTTAACGTCGGGTTTTGCCTCATTTAAAACATCTATCATAACTTGGATAAGCACATCCACGTTTTCCGCGGTCATTTCATCTTCGGAAAGAGCCGCGTATTCGGGATAGTTGTTACAAAGAGTTTCCATCCATTTGTTTTGAAGAAGTTCCATATTAACGGTTGAAATTTCCGCGTTAATTAGAGCTTCACTGCCGTTTACCGACTCGCCTTTTACGTCAAACAAATACGTTGCGAGGCGCGCTTTGCAAAGTTGTTCAATCCTTTTATCTCCTATTCCGTAACGCGAATACGCCTTTTTATAAGACTCCAAAAAAGGAATTGTGTTATCGCCCGCAATGTATGTTTCCATAGATTTTAAGTCTAACTTTTTAGCTGCCGAAACATACGCCGCAAAAGCTTCGGCAGGCGTTTGCACGTTTTTTCCGAGAGATGATGTTTCGTTTTCCGCTTTTGCCGGCTCTTCGGTTTTAAATTCGTCTTCTTTATCATTTTGAGAAATTTGCATCTTTTCGACTTTTGACGAATTTGTTTTCACTTTTTTATCTGAACATGAA
>CAZSIY010000155.1:0-4160 GCA_964606825.1 uncultured Oscillospiraceae bacterium
TTGCGAATTCTCGGTTTATGGAGTTTGAGGGGGTTATACCGCTCATTATTTGAATGTTTTCCACAGCGGCGGCGGTGGCAGCGTCGTAAATTCCTGTTACAAACACTTTGCCTATGTTTGAAAAATTTTCCGAAAGCGCGAGCATCATTGCCTGTATTACGTAAAGAATTCCGACACTCTCTCCGGGAACAATGGGAGCTTCGCGCTCGCCGAAAACTTTTAGGCAAATGTTAAGCTCGTTTAAGCGCAAAATTTCGTCGTATACGTTGGACAGTTTATCCCATGTGTCGTTGTCCACTTCGCCGCTTTGAGGCAAATTGTAGCTTTTTTGGAAACTTAACACGCTGTCGCGTGTTTCGTCACCGAATATTCCGTCGGGCACAACCGAGGCAACATTTGGATTATACTCGGAAATTTTTCGAAGGCGTTTTTGTACGGTGCTTACAATTCCCAATTGTTTTTTAACCATTTTCGCTTCCTCCGTTTTCAAAATCGCTGTCGCCCGTGGCAATGTTTCTCCCCGGAAATCCGAGAGTAATTTCTCGGGGAACAAGAACCGTGTTTGAAAGGCCTTCAAATGCGTTATAAACGGCATTCCAGGTGTTTTTGCCAACTATGCCGTCGGCAGTTAAACCAAATCTTTTTTGTGCCGCAAATACGGCATTTTGCGTCGCGTTGTCAAAGGTGCCGGTTATATTCACAAATGGAATGTCGTCGTAAAATTCGCTTAAAACGCTTAAAAAATATTGAAAAACCGAAACTTTACTTCCCCTGTCTCCAAGGCGCATTGCTTCAGGATATTGAAGTGAGGTTCCGAAAAAGGTAATGCCCTCACTGTCGAGCTCTGCCAGGCGCAAAATGGCAACATAGAGTAAAACCATTCTGTTCCACGTGGCTGGGCCCGCAATTCCGTCGGGTGTTAGGTTAAAGATTTGCTGAAAAGTTCTTACAGAGCGCTCGGTGGCTTCGCCGAAAATGCCGTCGATTGTAACGGAGGGGATTGCGGGATATGACCTTGCCACTGTATTTAGCATGCTTTGAATTACGATTACGTTCGCACCGCTGTCGCCGCGCCTTACGGGGTAGCCGGGGTATGAGTCGGTAACATTTGAAATAGGCGTGTTTCTCACAAGTTCAATGTTGTCGCCGTAGTAGTAATACAATATTTCCATGGCGCTGTAACCTTGCCTTGCGAGATATTCGCTGCCCCATTGAGAGAGGCCGCTACAAGTGACGGTGGTGCCGTTGCAATATTTTGCAGCAAGTGGCTCTATGTATCCTACGCGCCTTATGTATGTGGTAAAAATATTGTCTACAATGTTATCTATATTTTCGAAAATAGTTCTTCCGTTTATGAATTTTTGGTCGTAGGCGGTGGAACTTGTTATGTCAAAATCATAGCCGCGGCTGGGATAAAACCTGGTGTACACGCGATTTAGCGCATATGAAATTTGCGCATAGATGTTTGCGTATATTGCTGCATCGTTCCACGTGGGGTATATTTCGCTTGAGGCCACGTTTTTTATATATTGTGCAAAAGAAACCGTAACATTTTGCGCGTCGGAGTCGGGCGAGCCGAGGTGCACGGTTATATATTGCGGTATTGTGGGAGTAACAAGAACCGGCATAAAAACCTCCTTATAGAGAAATTTTTATAAATTTTGCGGAGTTTGGGTAAATATTTCCGCTTTATTTGTGTTTCTTTCGTTTTCCGCAAGGGGAATTAAAGAAGTGTCTATTATTGTGGTTTGCTTTGCGAAAATTTGTACGTTGCCTATAAATACCGAATAATATTCAGGGTGATCCACCCTTACGTCGGCAAGCGAAAAAGGAGCCTTTTCCGACGGACTTTGACTTTGAGATAAATCGGGTGCTTCAACGGTTACCGATGTTGTAATTCCGCTTTTGTCACTTGTTCTTTTTCCCAAGAGAACTGTATTTCCGTTTTCCGTTTGGGTAACGGTCATTATTGCTCCCAATATGGGAATTTCTCCTCGTGATGTGTAAATGCGCGCCTTGATATATCCGTTTTCGGGCATTTGTATCACCTCATAATATTATATTTGAAACAGGTGTTTGTATGACAAAATCCATACGCATAAATTGACAATGGCAAAAGCGTATGATATACTAAATTATATTTTTCTTAGTAAATCGAAAGCGAGATTACATTATGACAAGCGTTTCGGAAAACCTTTTTTCCATGAAAGACGAAGAATACAGAGATTTTAACTCAAAACTTATTCCCACGGTTGCGCCCGAAAAAGTGATAGGTGTGAGAACACCGTTTTTAAGAGCTTATGCAAAAGAATTTTACAAAACGGACGAGGCGGAAAAGTTTTTAAACTCTCTTCCACACACTTATTACGAAGAAAACAATCTTCACGCGTATCTTATAGAGCAAATAAAAGATTTTGACGAAGCTCTTAAAAGAACCGACGAATTTCTGCCGTATATTGACAACTGGGGAACTTGCGACACATTTTTGCCGCCGATATTTAAAAAGAACACCGATTTGCTTTTGCCGCAAATAAAAAAATGGCTTAAAAGCGATAAAACCTACACCGTGAGATATGCATTAAAACTTCTCATGGCGCTTTTTCTCGACGAAAAATTTTCGCTTGATTATCTTGATGCCGCGGCGCAAAAGGTATCGGACGAATATTATGTAAATATGATGATTGCCTGGTATTTTGCGACGGCGCTTGCGAAGCAGTATGAGAGCGCAGTTGCTTATTTAACCGATAAAAAGTTGCCGCCTTGGGTTCATAACAAAACCATACAAAAAGCGGTGGAAAGCCGCAGGATTTCGCCCGAGAAAAAGGCGTACTTGAAAACACTTAAAATCAAATAATTTCAAAACGGATGAAAATGTTTAAATATGATAGGACAATAAAAAAGCCGAGATGTTTCCTTTTAGGATTTCATCTCGACTTTGCATTTACAGCGTTTTTGCCAAAATATCCGCAATTTGCTTGCACGCCGTTCCGTCGCCGTAGGGATTGCAGGCTTTGCTCATTTTTTCATATGCTTCTTTGCTTTCAAGGAGCTCTTTAAACATGTTGTAAATTGTTTCTTCGTCTGTTCCGGTGAGCTTTAATGTGCCGGCTTCAACGCCTTCGGGCCTCTCGGTAGTGTCGCGCATTACGAGCACCGGTTTTCCGAGCGACGGCGCCTCTTCTTGAATTCCGCCGCTGTCGGTTAAAATCAAATAGCTTTGCGCCATGAAATTGTGGAAGTCAAGCACGTCAAGGGGCTCTATAATGTGTATTCTGTCGCAACCGCCGAGCTCTTCTTCCGCTGCTTTTCTTACAACGGGGTTCATGTGAATGGGGTAGATTGCCTTCACGTCGGCATGCTCGTCCATTATGCGTCTTATTGCGCGGAACATGTGGTGCATGGGTTCGCCGAGGTTTTCACGGCGATGAGCCGTAATTGTGATAAGACGGCTTCCCTTTGCCCATTCAAGTTCAGGGTGGGTGTATTTTTCTTTTACGGTGGTCTTAAGGGCATCTATCGCGGTGTTGCCCGTTACGAAAATTGTGTCTTCGTTTTTGCCTTCGTTCAAAAGATTTGCCTTTGCCTTTTCCGTGGGTGAAAAATTATATCGTGCCACAATTCCCACCGCCTGGCGGTTAAATTCTTCCGGGTAGGGAGAATAGATGTTGTATGTGCGAAGACCCGCTTCCACGTGACCTACGGGAACCTGCGCGTAAAAGCAAGCAAGCGCGGTGGCAAAGGTTGTTGTTGTATCGCCGTGTACAAGCACAACATCGGGGTGAACTTTGCTTAAAACGTCGTTTATCTTTGAAAGAATTCCGTTTGTTATGTCAAAAAGTGTTTGACCGCTTTTCATTATTGCAAGGTCGTAATCGGGTTCTACCTTAAAAGTATCCAGCACTTGCTTTAGCATTTCACGGTGCTGACCGGTAACGCAAACAACAACATTAAATTCGTTTCGTGACTTTAATTCGTTTACCAAAGGACACATTTTAATTGCTTCGGGTCTTGTGCCGAACACAAGCATTACAGTTTTCATTTGTCCGCTCCTTTCTTCAAAAACGCGGGAAGTTTTATTTTTGATAAAAATCCTTTTTCTTCGTGGTGTTCGTTTTTGCCGTAGCCGTATGAATATCCGTAACCGTAGCCATATCCGTAGC
>CAZSIY010000156.1:0-4157 GCA_964606825.1 uncultured Oscillospiraceae bacterium
GCGTTGTATTTATGAAATTTAAAATAACCGAAGACATCGGCTTTATAAATCACGCGGTGTCCACCAGGCACGGAGGCGTTTCCGAGCTTCCCGAGTTAAAGAGTCTGAATCTCGGTTTTAAAACCGCCGATACAAAGGAAAACGTGCGCGAAAACTACCGTCGCTTTTGTCGCAGCGCGGGATTTGACGTGAATTCTTTGGTTCTTGCAAAGCAAACCCACAGCGCCAACGTGCGCCGCGCCACAAAAGAAGACTGCGGAAAAGGCATATTTTCAGACCGCGACTACACCGACGTTGACGCATTGATAACCAACGAAAAAAACGTATCTCTTGTAATCCACACCGCCGACTGCGTGCCGGTATCTTTTACGGACGCAAAAAACAAAGCCGTGGGAAACGCCCACTGCGGTTGGAGAGGCACTTTTGATAGGCTTGCGAAAAAAACGCTTTTTGAAATGGAGCGCGCGTTCGGCACAGCGCCCGAAAACTTAATTTGCACCATAGGCCCCTGTATATGCAAAAATTGCTACGAGGTGTCAGAAGATTTATATTTAAAATTCAAAGAAAAATTCCCATATGACGATGCCGTAATTTGCGCCGGCAACAAATATTTTCTCGATCTTGCGCTTATAAATAAGCACGTTTTAAAAGAATGCGGCGTAAAAGATGAAAACATTGCCGTATGCGACCTTTGCACATGTTGCATGAAAGAAGATTTGTTTTCGCACCGTGGCTTAGGGGCGAAAAGAGGCCTTTTGTCGTCTATAATTTCAATAAAATAAACAAAGGAAGTGATATAATGCCACGCGAAGTAGAAATACCCATTCTCATATTTCTTATCATAATAACGGCTTTTTTCTACGTAAAAGAGCGCAAAAAAGCGTATAATCTCGCAAAAGAAGCCGACGAAGCGAAAAAAGCGAAAAAAACGGAAGAAGAGCAGAGCAATGAATGATAAAATTTCGGTATAATTTTTAAAAATACGCTCACAATAGTTCTTGCAAAAGCAAACTTTTAATTTTGAAAGGAAGTCGCAAAATGGCTGAAAACAATCGCAAGAGCCAAAACAAAAAAAACGAACAAAACACGAAGCAAACAAAAACAACGGATCCAAAAACTTCAAAATAGCACAAAATATTACGGCGCGGGAATTTTTCCGCGCCGCATTATTTATATCCTTTTAAACTTTATAACAGCTTTAAACAAATCGCCGTCTGTAACAACTTTAAATTTTCCGCCCGAAAGCTCGGTATAGCTTTTGGCTATTGCAAGTCCGAGGCCGATGCCTTCGGTGGAGCGAGCTTCATCGCCCCTTACAAACCTGGAAACTATTTCGACGGGGTTAAACTCCAAAGGGTATGCCGATATATTTTTAAACTCAAGAGCGATTTCACCGTCATCTTCCCTTGCGGTAATAAACGCTCTGGTATTTTTGAGGCTGTATTTTAAGATATTGCTTATTAGATTTCCCACAACGCGCGACATTTTTCTGCCGTCCGCTTCTATATACATATCTTTTTCAACCTCAAGCAAAAACGGAAGCGAAGAAGATTTAATCTCGCTGTCGTACTCGGCAAGAGCTTGATTTACAAGGAGCGAAACGTCCAGCTTTTCCAGCACAACATTTTCGTTGCCGCTCTGCACTTTTGCAATATCAAACAAATCAGCGGTAAGATTTTTAAGCCTTTCGCTTTTTTTCGATATTATTTTCACGTAATCTTTGGCTTCCTGCGGCAAATTTTTCATTCCCGACAAAAGCTCGGCATAATTAATCACGGAGGTTATGGGCGTTTTTAAGGCGTGAGAAACGTTCGTTATAAGCTCAGTTTTCATTTTTTCAGCTCGGAGTTTTGCCGAAACGGACTCGTCAAGACCTTTTGCGATGTCGTTTATATCATTTGCCAAAATTTTAAAATAGTCGCACTTTACATCATTTATTTTGTATGAAACATTTCCACTTTTCACTTCGCGAACTCCTGTTTTTATCTTGTTTAAATCATTTGCGCGCCAACCAAGCACAAATACCGCCGCCAAAAACAAAAAAACGCCCGCAATCACGGCAAAACCGGTGTCAAACACATACACGCCGCACATAAAAATCGCAAACGTGTATACCGAAATTAAAGCAATATAAACCACCGTTGTTTTCGTAACGGCAAATTCACTTGCCGATTTTTTTAATTTCCTGAATTTCGCAAAGCAATATTTGAAAACAGCGGCAATTATTTTAATGCAAGCGCGTAAAATTTTCAAAATCGCGCTCGTGCCGAGCAAATTTTTGCACTTTATATTTCTTGTAACCGAAAGGGCAAAATTCAAAAACGCGCATGCGGCAACAAACGAAGCCGAACAAGACGAAATTTTAAGCAAATCACATGGAAAACGGCCGTTAATATTCCAATCGAGCATACAAGCAACGAGTACCACGGCGCCGAAGCAAACTGAAAATGCCTCGCAAAAGTGAAATTCAAGCCATATATTGTCTACCCAAATGGTTTTGCAAACGCCGTCTCTTCCCTTTGCGCACACGCAAAGAAGATATATGAGCATAAAAAGTGCCATTGCAGCAAAAACAAGCACATGTCCGATTGTTTTGTTTACAATCGCCGACTGACGATACCATATTTCTTCACATTCATTTACAAAATTTTTTTAAGGCACGCACTTACCACCAAAGATTGCGTACCGTCGCGCGGAGATACGCTTTCCAAATAATAGGGAACATAATTTGTAGCGGGCATGGTATCGCGGTATAAATTGCCGCTTTCATCAAGTTCTACACAACTGTAAAAATCAGAACTTCGAAAATCTTTTTCATTCGTTGCGCCGCAATTCGTAAAGATATTTTCGTTGTATTTTATGTAGTAGTCCATTTTATCGGCGTTATGAAAAGCGAGAAGCCTTTCGCGCAATTTTTTCGTCAGCGCTTCTTCAAAATTACCATCGTCCTCACATTCACGATAAACGTCAAAAAAAACATATTCAATATCGTACAAAACATCTTCAATATATGCGCACTCGTTAAAACTGCTTTCAAAGTTATAAACACTTATCTTCTCTTTAGCAAAGCGCCCCACTCCGTCTGTAAAGGCAAGGGTTGCCAAAACCGTGGAAACCACAAACAAAACAACTGCAATAATTTTTAAACATGTTGAATACACAAAATTTTTCATGACGTTTCTCCTAATCTATTTTATAGCCTATTCCCCAAACAACTTTTATGTATTTCGGCTCTTTGGGATTTATTTCCGTTTTTTTCCTTATGTGGCGTATATGCACGGCTATTGTGTTATCTCCCACAACGGCATCGTCATTCCAAACTTTACTGTAAATATCGTCTGCTGAAAAAGCGCGCCCGCGATTTTTTGCGAGAAGTTCTAAAATTTTATACTCAATGGGCGTCAGACGAACAAATTCGCCATCTACCGATGCGGTTTTTCTCTCGATATTTATCACCAAGCCGTCGATTACAATTTCACCCTCTTGTTTTTTCATGGAGCCAAGTTGTGTGTAGCGGCGAAGCTGAGATTTTACTCTGGCAACAAGCTCGGAAGGATTAAAAGGTTTTGTAACGTAGTCGTCCGCCCCGGCGGTGAGACCTAAAATTTTATCGGCATCTTCCGACTTTGCGGATAGCAAAATAACCGGAATATTTTTTGTTTCTCTCAGTTTTAAAAGAGTTTGTATGCCGCCAAGTTTTGGCATCATAACGTCTAAAATCATTAAATGCACTTCTTTTTCGAAGAGAATTTCCAGAGCATCTATGCCATTATACGCCTTTAAAACGTCGTAATTTTCGCCCGATAAGAAAATCGCAATACAAATGTATGCTTGATATATCTCCTTTTACATTCATAATTCCAACAAGAATAAGTAAGATACCGAGAATCAGCATCGTTATGTATTCCGATTTGCTATTCTCTAATGGCGGAAACTTTTCCTCATCTTTTTCTCTCGGAATATCATCACCTCTAACTTTGTCATACTCATTGCACATTTCAACAAAATCTCTGACGTCATCAAGTGAACCTAATTTTTTCCGATAATTTCAAACATTGTATCAACAAATTCTCCGTTTGCTATATCATCGGCACTTTTAAATCCATTATAAACATATTTATTTGCATATCTTTCTATATCTATAGCAATAAAATTAT
>CAZSIY010000157.1:0-4076 GCA_964606825.1 uncultured Oscillospiraceae bacterium
ATGGACACATGCCTTTGTGCTTTTGGTATATCTCCCCCGCAATTTTTCTTTTTTCGTATTCGGTTAGGGTAACAACAAAGAAAGTGGCTGTAAAACACCTTTTAAAAAAGAATTTTTTCTGCCTGTTGAAAACATAATTTGCGCAAAGAAATGCTTTTTGGCAATAAAAATACGCACCTCATCTCGAACATACAAAATAAGGTGCATAAAAACGGAAGAGACGTATGCTTGGTTGTAAATAATATTTTTAAAAACTGCCAAAATACATATTTTTAAAATTTTTGGGCGACATTCCGTAAAACTTTTTAAAAGAAGTCGAAAAATAATATACGTTGTCAAACCCGCATTTAGTTGCAATTTCCGACACGGAGTAGTTTGTGGTGGTAATGAGCTTGTATGCCCTTTTCATCTTGGCGGCGCATATGTAATTGCCCACAGACGTTCTCAGTTCTTTCCTGAACTTAAAATTAAGCGTTGAGGCGTTTGTTCCGAGGATTTGGCACAAATATCCTATTGTGATTTTTTCGTCGAGTAAATCATCTATTTTTTTGATTGCAGAGCAAACCAGGCTGTCCGAAATGTTTCCTTTTTTCTCTTTTGAATTCTCAATACGATTTTCATAGAAAATTTGCAAAAGAATATCTTCGAAAATGTGCTCTTTAAGATACACGGAACGAATATCTTCCTCAGATGAAATGTTTTCCAAAATTTTAACATCTGCTTCAAATCTTTTTCTGTCTTTAAACTCTATTTTTCCGTGAGGAAGAGGTATTGAAAACGGACAAGCTTCGTTACGCGTGAATTTTATGTACATAAAAGATATCGGCTCGACAACTCTTCGACGAAATCGAATATTGCTCGGAAGTATGCACAAATCTCCGCGGCGGATTTTTTCGGTTTTATCTTCAAAGTCAATTTCAAACTCACCGCTTTGCAAATAAAAAAGAGCATGAGTCGGTTGGCACCCCTCGCCAAGCACAAATTTTTCGCGTTCCGTTATAACGTAATCTATAAAATCAAACGGCTTTTTCATGTGTTTCACCCAACTTTATTGTTGTATTTTATAAAAAACATTTTAGCATCTTTAATTCCAATTGTCAACACTTTGTGGCATAATTTAAATAAATGAAGGGAGGCCTTTTTATGAACAAGGCAGTGCTTAATATCGAAAAAGAATATTTGTGTGATGTATTGGTAGTGGGCGGCGGAGTGAGCGGGTTTGCAACAGCGGTATCCGCAGCAAAAAGCGGCGCAAAAGTAATTTTGATAGAGTCGGGCGGGTTTTTAGGCGGAACCGCCACAAAAGGACTTGTAGGCCCTTTTATGACGTGTTATGATGCAAAAGGTGAAAATCAAATTATACGCGGACTTTTTTCAAAGCTTGTGGAAAACATGGTAGCCGAAGGCGGTGCAATTTCTCCAAGCAAATGCCTCGGCGGAGACAGTTACAGTGGCTATCGCAAAGCGGGGCACATAGGCGTTACTCCGTTTGACGTGGAATGTTTAAAGCGTGTGAGTGAAAAAATGTGCCTTGACGCGGGCGTAAAAATTTTATATCACACAATACTTCTCGACTGCGAAACCAGTTCAAATCGCATTACAAAGGTATTTGCGGCTGATAACAACAGGGTTATTTCAATCGAGGCAAAGATGTTTGCCGACACCACGGGTTCCTGCGCTTTGGCACACAAAGCGGGCGCGGAAACAATGCGCGGAAATGACGACGGAATTATGCAAACAACTTCCACATTTTTTATAATAAACGGTGTAGACAAAGAAGCGCTTGACGCTCGAATGGAAGTCACTCCCGACATGCGCCCGAGATTCTACATGGATGAAATAGAAAATGGCAAAAAAGACGGCACTTTCCCCTGCGGAACAAACAAGCTGAGAATTTTTGAGGGGTTGGACGGAAACTGGTTTGTAAATATGGCGCAAATTGACACTCAGGTAAACGAACTTGACAACGAAGAGGTAACAAACGCCGAAATAGAACAAAGAAAACAAATTTTAAAAATCATTGAATTTTTAAAAAATATCTCTCCGGCTTTAAAGAACATAAAACTCGTAGCCACAGCATCCGATTTGGGAGTAAGAGAGAGCCGCAGACTTGTGGGGCACACACTCTTTAATCGCGAGGACATTTTGAACTCACAAAAATTTGAAGATGCGATTGCCGTATGCGCAAACTCCATAGACATTCACCAAAAAGACGGCGTGAGCTACACCGCAAAAACCGGAAACAACTACTACATTCCTCTTTCGTGCCTTATATCAAAAAACATCGACAATCTCGTAACCGCCGGAAAATCACTCTATGCCGACAGATACGCTTTTGCCGCGGTAAGAGTAATGCCGCCGTGCATAGCAATGGGCGAGGCAGTGGGCATTTGCGCCGCGTATGCCTCAAAAGAGAACATTCGCCCGATTGATGTTGATTTTAAAAAGATACACGCCGAACTTTTAAAAAGAGGAGCGTATTTGGAATAAAACTATCCCCTCGTGCATAACGCGCGAGGGGATTTTTCACTTAAAAAACGCCTATTTCTTCAAGGCTGAAATTAAATTTCATGGCAAGCATTTCAAAAAGCGAATGCATAATTTCGTTGGATATTTTTTTGATATCCAAATCGAGAACGAATTCAACGGCTTCGTCAACTTCTTCTTGAGGCACATTATAAGCTCTGAGGCTCATTTCAACAAAGCGTTTGAGTTTCTTGTCGAGAGTAAAGTACTGGTCGCACTTTCTCGCCATATAGTTTCTCATCATGCCGGAAGTTCCGATTTCCAACTCATAAAAATCACTTTCGGCAAAACCTTTGTTGTAAGACTTAAACAATCTTCTGAGTTCCGCAGACATGCGCTGGTGGATGAATTCGAGCGCGTCGGTATTGGAATACGCTTCAACGTATATTTCTCTCAAGTTTTCGTTAAGCTCGGTGAGCGTAAGCTGAATTGCAACCTCTGTTGCATACTCAAAAACAGGCTTTATGTCGTTTGATTCACCGCCTCGAGCGGCTTTAAACTGACTTCCAAACATAATTTCGGTAAGTTCGAGCAATACGCCGTCTTTTGTTTGGAATATGTTTTGGAAAGACGAAAACGAAACCTTTGCTTCTTTTGCGATTTGAGAAAGCGTGGTTTTGTAGTAACCCTGTTCCAAAAACAGTTTTACGCATGCTGAAAGTATACGTACTTTTGTTGCTTCTTTTTCTTCATGTCGTGTCATTTTTCATCACTCCTACAAAAAGCTCATGGATAATTTACCATAAATATAGCATGACGGACTACAAATGTCAATATCTCATCGCAAATTTCTACATTTTGACGATAATTTTTTGATATTTTTTAAAAACTGTCCAAAATTTGTAAAAATATGCCATAATACGCCAAAATTAAAACACCCGCAAGGCGCGGGTACTTCTAAAAGAGCCGAATTTTTGTTTTTTGCTTACAATATGATAACAATGATTTAACTGCGATGTGTAACAGCATTTGCAATTGAATCCATTATTTGAAATACAGTTTTTTCATCAATGCCAACAATTTCTCTTAAGCGATTGTCTGCCGAATAGAACCTTCCACCTTTGGCATCGATTTTGAATACCACACTTTTTCCAGCATCAATTTCTATGCAGGTATCCCTCAGTTCAATGTTCAAACTTTCTCTCTTTTTAATTTTCGAATGTACCTGCTCTAAATATTTCTTATCATTCATTGTATATTTCTCCTTTCAATTTTGAGTATAAAAAAGAGGTAACCTCTAATTAAAGAAATTACCTCAAATTTTTGATATTATGTTATTTTATCTCTCGTTCAAATCCCTGAATAAGTTAAATTGCATCCTTTCAACTTACATCGGATCGTTTCTTCCGCTGCTCTGATTTCACAATTTTTCGGTAGTATTTCAGGCAAATTATTTTTCATATTAATAGCTGCATATTTAGAACCTGCATAATTATGATACGGAAGAACCTTTATATTTGTTACATTCTTTAATACTGACAAAAATTCGGCTATCTTATCGATTTGATTATCATTGTAATTCGGAACATAAGGAATTCTAACTTCAATAT
>CAZSIY010000158.1:0-4068 GCA_964606825.1 uncultured Oscillospiraceae bacterium
GTTTTACCCTATCTGCTAAAATTGCTCTTTCTTTGTAAACGCAGCAGCGCATTGTCGGCGTATTTCCCGGCACAATCTTTTTGGGAATATCAAACACATTTTCCATAAGAGTGCCTTCCCATGCCTCTTTTGCCACCTCACGGAGCACTTTGTATTTAAGGTGCTGTACCTTTGTATCAAATTTTCTCATTGCATATCCCCCGTTTAAAAATAACTTACTTTTATTCTTTTTCCCATTTGTTTCAAACACTTTGAAAGTTCTTCAACCAAATTCATTTTAATATTAAAGTTTATCGGCAAATCCGGGTTTTGGTGAGCCGGATTTATTGCCCTACCTACGTAAAAGTTTATATCAGTTGCTTCCTCAAACAAAAGTCGGCATATCAAAGACGCACCATCGCGCTTGTAACCCCAGTGAGAATAGCTCTCGTTTCCGCTGAGGTAATCGCGGGCGTATTCCAAAACTCGGTTTATTGTGATTACGCCCTCGGTAACTAGGTCTACCCCTTCAATTTCAGCGGTGGGCGGAATATCGGGACTTTCGAAATTAAGGCTCGGTTTCACGGTTTTGCCGAGGTATTTTGCGGCAACGGAAGACGTGGTTCCGCCACAAACAATATGCTTACCCTCTTTTGAAAAGAAAAGCGACATCATTCGATTTGCATCGTCGCGGTTCGACGGCGGGCCGAACAAAATATTCACAGGCGCCCTTTTTCTTATTTTCACAACGCAAGCCGTTGTATCATCGCCGGGTTTTTCGCCGTAGAGTTTAAAGCATTCGTCAACCAAAATAGTTGCAAGCGTTTTTGCGGTAAATCCACCCTCGGTAAGAGGTTCCAAAAAATCTATGATATCTTCCCTCTTCCAACCAAAATTATAGGCAATTCCTATCCCGGCATGAGGGCAACCGTCACTCATAGCAACAAAAATATCATCTTCTTCAAGATTTATCACCGATTTATATATGGTTTTTCCATCTATGCTCATTTCCGATTTGGGATAATCGTAATTTTTCCCGTTGCGAAAAAGTATAACATGCGGATTGTCATACTGGATAACTTCCGCTTCTCTATTATCTATGAGATGTATAATAGTAAAAGTGGAATAAGCAACCCCTCTTACGGAACATATAGGAAGAGTGGCGGCAATGGTGGAAACACATTCTTCCAAAGAAATTCCCTCTGCCATCATAGTGGAAATTATCTTTGAAGTAAGTGTCGACAATATGCTCGCCTTAACGCCGCTTCCCAAGCCGTCGGCAAGCACTATAACCGTGGAATTTTCGTTTTGCTCCACAATGTCAACATGGTCGCCACAAAGCTGTTCCCCATAGTGATTTATGCTTTTATAGCCTATATCCGCACACAAATTATTCATCGGCTATTGTCTCCTTCAATTTTGTAAGCGCTATTTTTGTTTCTGCCGCAGTTTCTCCCAAAAGCGATGCAATTTCCTGAACAATACGCATTTGCTTATCTACAACTTTGTCGGCAATTTCAACTGTGTGGCGGCTTATGTCTTCTTTTCTCTCGCGAACTTTTTCTTCTTCGGTAATATCGCGCATTATGCACACAATGAGTCTATACTCCTTATCGTAGATAACGGTTTGTTCAACATATCTCTCGTACTCGGCAAGGTAAGTGCGCTTGTTTCTTATGTTACGTCCGCCTTCGAGAACCTGAACAAAAGGCTTGGGGTCAAGTATTCTTACCACCTGGTCGCCCAATATATCTTTTGAAGAGCGAAGGTTCAGCATTTTAAGCGCCGCCTTGTTGATTTGCTGTACTTCAAGAGCCTCATTCAGCGCAATAAGGCCGTTGGGCGTATTTTTTATAATGATATCCGAAAAGTTTTCCGCTTTATCTTTCAGATACGGCAGGCACATGGAAATTTCCGCCTTGCCCTGCAAAATGGCAACTGCTTTTTCGCGACAACTGTCGTATCCGCACGAACCGCAGTTAAGCTCATCAGCAGGCTTAAATTTGCCCATTTGCCTCAGCACCTCATTTATTTCCGCATCCGAAGGCTGGGCGAGTTTCTTTTCTATTACGGTAAAAGTTTTTCTTAGGCTGAGGCTGTCGGGCTGGATAACGTCAAAGTCTTTATTTCCCGCAAATTCCGAAACGGCAACATAATCTTTCACCGGACTTCGGTGGAATTTTTCCATAACGGGTCCGCCTACACAACTTCCCGCACATGCCGACATTTCGATAAAACACTTGTGGATTTTACCATTTTCAATGTCTTTAAGAGCCGCTATGCAATTTTCCACACCGTCTATCGACATATATGTATAATCGGGCGATGATTTTGTCATTGTTTTTAAAATTCCGCCCGTGGTGGGGAAAAATCTCGCGCGGCTGTTATCGTCGCGGTCAGTTTCCTGCTTTAACTCTATATTTTCCAAGGCAAGCCATTTGGTAAGGTCGTCAAAGGTAAGCACAGCATCAACTATCCCCTCGTAATACTGCGCCTCGTCTTTTTTTGCCACGCAAGGGCCTATGAACACGGTTTTTGCGCCGCTGACTCTTTTCTTTATTTCAAGGCAATGAGCCTGCATCGGCGACATAGTATCCGCAAGGTACACAAGCTCCGAAGGAAAATACTTTTGAATTAAAAGATTTACCGAATGGCAACAAGACGAGATAATGATATCTCTTTTTTCTTCGTTTATCATTCTCTCGTATTCGTTTTTTACAATGGTTGCACCTACGGCAGTTTCCTCAACATCGGCAAATCCGAGTTTTTTCAAAGCTTCGCGCATTGAGCCGATGCCCACCCCCTCGTAATTTGCCACAAAAGACGGCGCAAGACTCACATAAACCGGAACCCCGCTTTGCAAAAGAACCTTTACTTTTTCGGTTTCGTCTACAATCTGTTTGGCGTTTTGAGGACAGACAACAAAGCACTGACCGCAAAGTATACATTCATTACCTATTATGTACGCCTGGTTTCCCGAAAATCTTATGGATTTTACCGGGCAATGCCTTATGCATTTATAGCAATTTTTGCAATTTGACTTTTTCAGTGTAAGACAATCGGACACTTTTACGCCTCCTTTAATTTTGCAGCGACGTTTTTGTCGAAAAATTCCGCAAATTTATCTTTTGTTACTCCCAAATGAGCCTCGTCGTCTATTACAACGGTCACTCCCTCTCTGTTGCATTTGCCGGTGCAAAAGCAACCGGCAAGAGTAACGTCGGCATCGAGGTTTCGTTTTTTAATTTCGCTTTGAAAAAGCTCCACAAGCTCATGCGAGCCTTTGAGATGACACGAAGAGCCTACGCAAATTTCGATAATCATGCTACTTCACCGCGCTCAAAACGTTTTTTGCGAAAAATTCGTCAACAGTTTCGGGCGATACCGAGAAAAACTCTTCATCTACGGTAATACAGACGCCCTCTTGACATTTTCCCATGCAAAACGTTCCCGAGAGCTCAACCTTATCTCCGAGATTATTCTCGGAAATAAGGTACTGGAGCTGCTGAACAACCTGCCTCGAACCCTTAATGTGGCAAGAAGAGCCTATACAAACTGTTATTTTCATTTTAAAATCCCCCTATTCGTATTCTACTACATTTATCCAAGAGTTTAAAAATTCTCTTTGATTTTCATTTCCATACATAGTTTGCGTAGCCGCAACTACCGGCATCCACTTTTGAACATACTGCATAGCCGTGTCGCTTTTTTCACAAAACAATTCAAGATAGCGCTTTGCGCCATCTATATCACCTCCAAGCCAAAACAGCAAATACGTTTTTGCCACATCGGCAGAGGCATTTCCGCGAGTGGCATGTGCCCAGTCTATAATATACGCGGTGTCAGTTTCATCTATAATAACATTTGACAAGTTGAAATCTCCGTGGCAAAGTTTGTCATGCTTTGGCATTGCATTTAAACGGGTGTGCAAATCATAACGCGCAGTTGCGCTGAGGTCAGACATACTTATCTTTTTATTCATTTTGTCTTTAAGTTTAAAGAGCTGAGGGCTCTTTTTGGAATGCATCTCAATTTGCAAATCCACAAAGCGATTGAGGTACTCATCTTTTCTTTGAGGGTTTTCCTCCG
>CAZSIY010000159.1:0-4063 GCA_964606825.1 uncultured Oscillospiraceae bacterium
TAGTTACAGCAGGTACCGAAACTTCAACTTTTCCGAAAACTCCCCAAATAACGGCTCCCAAAATAACCGTTGCGGCGGCAATTAAAACCAAATATGACGACACATTCACCGTTTTTACGTAGCTATCTATTTTTTCAGGAGATGATATTCGCTCCAAACTTTTATTTCTGAATATTTCTTTTTTCAAGTGAACACCTCATTTCTCCAAGGTTTTTTTAACTGTTAAAATATTTTTGCCGTCGGCGTATTCGTAAGCAAGTTCATCCATGCTTTTTTTTACCATATATATACCCAACCCGCCTATTTTTCTCTCTTCCGTGGGAAGTGACACGTCGGGCTCGGCTTCTGCCAAAGGATTGTAAGGTACGCCGTTGTCTATAAAAGTTAAAATTACCGAAAGGGGGGGTTGAGTTACTTCAATGCGCACCGTAGCCGCGCCCTCTCCGGGAACGTATGCATAATGGGCAATGTTTCCGAAAAGCTCGTCAATGGCAATATCTATTTGCAATTTCGCCTTTATCGGACATTGATACAAATCCAATTGTTCATTTACAAAATCCGTTACACATTTAATATTTTCTGTTTTTGCTCCAACGGTCAACTCTTTCATTTTTATTCCCCTTTCTTATATTCAAGACAAAGCATCGTTATATCATCAAAACTCTCCGCTTCACCAACAAATTTGTCAATATCTCGCTTAACCGAGGTAATAATGTCAAAAGGTGTATTTTCGCTGTTTTCATTTAAAACTTTTTGAAGTCTTTCGGCGCCGTAAAGCTCTTCGGAAACATTTATAGCTTCCGTTACGCCGTCTGTATATTGAAAAATTTTATCACCCTTATCAAGAGTAATCGCTCCTGCACTGTAACGCACATTTTCCATGCCCGCAAGCACAAATCCCGCCTTTATTTTATACGGTTTAAAGCCTTCTCCGAGCTTGCTGATATAAGGCACTTCGTGCCCTGCATTCACAAACACAAACTCACCCGTATTCAAATCCAAAACGCCCTCAAACGCCGTGACAAAAAGCCCCTCGCTGTTTGACTCGCAAAGAATATTATTTACCCTTGTAAACACGTCGCCAAGGTCGCTGGCCGGCAAGGTATGGTCTTTGATAAGCGTTTTGGCAATAACCATAAACAAAGCCGCAGGAACGCCTTTTCCCGAAACATCTGCCATAACAATGGCAATGTGGCTTTCGTCCACCATGAAAAAATCGTAAAAGTCGCCGCCCACTTCCTTTGCGGGTGTCATTTCGGCGTAGATATCAATTTCTTTTCTTTCGGGAAAAGCCGGGAAAATTCGCGGAAGCATAGAAGACTGGATATGCGTGGCGATATCAAGTTCGGCACTTATCCTCTCCTTTTCGGAAGTTATTTTTGTAAGTTCCGTTATATAAACGTTTAAATCTTCTTCCATTTTTTTAACGGACTCAAAAAGGCGCTCAATTTCATCACCCGTGTGAATATCTAACTTTTCAATACACGTATCTCTAAGTGCGTTATTTTCCTTTTTATTCGAAACGAACGCACTTGTGGCATCGCTTAAAACATTTATGGGTTTTAGCATAAATTTATTTACCAAAATAAACACAAGTGCGGCCGTAACAAGCGCCAACACAGCTGTAAGCGCAATAAGCGTGTACACAAACTCCTGCCGGTCTGCCATTATTTTGTTCATGGAAATATCTGCCAGTGCCGATGCGATTACCGCACCGTTTTCATCTTTCACAGGCGCAGACGCGGAACAAAGCCAACCGTACTCCGGCAAATTTGTAATAAATGCCGGGAACTCGTAATTTCCTTTTTTTACCCACTCCAAATGTTCCTTCTGTACGTCGTCGCATGTGCCCACAAGGCAAGGATCTTTGGCGCTTGCATCGACCACATAAATATCTTTCATGGTTTTTGTGTCGGTATACCCCAAATAGAGCGACTCAGCATCATTATCTTCCCTAAGAGCGGTTAAAATTTCCATAAGTTCTTCATACTCGGGCATTTCGGTTATATATGAAAATTTTTCGAAATATCTCTCATCTTTCGTAAACTCAGCACTGCCGCCGTTTTCATCGCACAATGCGGAATAAGTTTTTCTCACCTCGTCGGTAAGCCGCTTGACTTTTTCATCATCTACAACCGAAGCGGTTGACTTTGCAATCGACTGCGCGAGCGAATAATAATGCTTGTTAAAGCTATCTGTATATGTTTTGTAACTAAGGCCTACAATACTTGCGGACAAAATCACGCCAAAAAGCACAATTACCGCAGTAGCCTTAAATTTTAGCGACATTTTCACCGAAATCATTCTCCATTCCCTGCTAATATTCATCACACGCGCACCGCAAGGGAATTAAAACCCGTGCATTTGCGATACGACACACTTTTTGATACTTTTCTAACCATTGTCATGCTTATCTCATCTATATCAAATTCATCGTCTGAACGACTGACATTTTTCAACGAAAACGGATTAAAGGGCACCGCATTATCAATAACATACACGCTAAAATCGCCGTTTTCTTCGGCAATTAAGGTTATGCGTATTTTCCCGTCGGACATGTTTTCCATTACATTCCTCATAATTGACATACATATTTCTTCGATAACCAAAGTTACCGCATATTTTTGGCGTTCATCAGCGCCGAACACTTCGCAAAACGCCATGCAATCATCAAGTAAAATTCCCACATTTTCGCTGTTTTCGGCAATTGTTCTTAAAATTCGACCGGAACTTAAAGATATCACATTTTTTGTGAAAAAGCATTTTAAAATTACAACCGCAATAGCCGTTAAAAGCTCCGTTGCGGGATACAAAATCCATATTCTATCCGATCCGAGCTTTGAAAAAGCAAACGCAAGCGGAATAAGAAA
Organism: uncultured Oscillospiraceae bacterium; assembly: GCA_964606825.1. Classification (GTDB taxonomy): domain Bacteria; phylum Bacillota; class Clostridia; order UMGS1810; family UMGS1810; genus CAKSIN01. The sequence continues at coordinate 2,871 of CAZSIY010000159.1, forward strand.
CACAAAATTTCTCAAAGCGGATATGGCAAGTGACATTTCAAAGCCGCTTACCGACTGATAATATTTTTCGTGCACCATATTAAATCCCAAAAATGCAAAACCCACACAATAAATTCTGACGGCAATTTCGGCGGTATTTGCAAGCTCTGGCGTTATTCCGAAAAACATTGACACTTTTTTCGCAAATACAAACAAAATCGCCGCAGGAACCGCGCCTAAAATCAAAGCATTTTTCAGCGCAAGAAAAAGCAAATATTTGCAATCTGCTTCACTTTTTTCACCGTAAAAAGTACTTGTAAGCGGCTGCATGGCATCGCACACGCCGTCACAAACATAAACAACAAAAAACGAAACACTGTATAACACATCAAAAACAGCAACGCCGCCCTCTCCCACCATGCTCATGAGCAACTTGTTTATGACGATAAAAAAGAGCAACCGAAAAAGATGTGTAACAGAGGTAGTAAAGCCTGTTTTAAAGCAATAAAGTGTTTCTTTAATACTGTATTTAAATTTTGTGATTTTCGCAAAAACCGCATTTTTACCTAAAATTCTCGGCAAATATATTAAAATTGCCGAAACAGAGCCTATTACGGTAGCAACCGCCGCACCTTTTGTGCCCATATCAGAAAATATGACAAATACAAAATTCAACAAAATATCTATCACGTTTCCCGCTATAAAACCAACAGAAGCAACATACGACATGCTGTCATTTCTTAAAAAATTCGCAAAAACCACGTTTAACATCATAAAGGGAGAACCCAACGCGATAATTCTTACATAATCAGTGCAAGATTTATACAGTGTCACATCTGATGCATCGACTCCCAATAAAGCCGTGAAAGGGGCAATGAAAATATTTACAAGCACGCCTATAACAATTCCGAGACAAAGGGTTGTAACCCAAACATCGCCAAATATATTTTTAGCCTTTTGACCATCTCCCTCACCGAGGCTTTGAGAGAAAGCAACACTTCCCCCCACCCCCAAACCGTCCATTACGAAATTAATAAGCATGAACAAAGGCAAACTCAATCCTATTGCCGCAAGACCTGTTTTGCCCACACTTCGCCCCAAAACCAGTGAATCGGCAACATCGGCAAAGGTGTAGCCTACCGAGGAGAAAACCGACGGCAACAGCAATCGATAAAACATTTTGGAAACAAAATAATCCTTGCGCTTCATACGGG
>CAZSIY010000160.1:0-4037 GCA_964606825.1 uncultured Oscillospiraceae bacterium
CATATGATTATATGTTATAATATACTCGGAAAATCTCGGAGCACAATATTACTTAAGGTTTGAAGACTAACAAACCGAAAAATAGAACGGTGATTATTATGTATGAATTCTATCCCGAAAACGGAATAACTTGTGAAAACGACAAATGCAAGAAACATTTTTACGACTACATATTTTTAAAGTCGATCATAAATTTTGACGAAGGCGGAAAAGATGCCAAGGCGATATTAAACGGCGGCACGATAAACCGCGTAACATGCCCTTATTGCAAATGCAACTTCACATATGAAACACCTCTTCTGTTGTTTTCGCAAAACCATAAGATTTATGCGGCATCTACTTTCGATGACGACTTTATATACACGTCAAACTGCGAAAACGCGCTGAAGATTGCCAAAAGCGATGACCTCAATTTGCGAATAACAGATTACGCTTTTGAAGCAGCGGAAAAGATAAGACTTGCGTACTTTGGTATCGATGATGCAAAAATTGAGATTTTCAAACTCATAACGTTTCCCAAATGCAAAGATATGGACAAGGCGTTTGAATACATGGTTTTCGACAGAGTGGAAAATGACTTTTTGATATTTTCTCACCGTGACTACACAGACAAAATTTTAAAATCTTTTGAAATTCTGAAATCGGATTTTGAAAAATTCGATTTTGATTTTAAGCCGCCTATCACAGGCAAATGGGCAAAAACAGATAACAAATGGGCAATAAAACAATTGGAGGATAAAAAATGAAAAACATACTTGTTGGGCAATCCGGCGGGCCTACCGCGGCAATAAATGCAACTCTTGCGGGAGTTATTGCAGAGGGCATTTCAAATTCTGCCATATCAACGGTTTACGGCGCCGTAAACGGCATAAAGGGTGTTATTTCCGACAACATAATAAACCTTTCGGAGATATTTTCAAACAGCGAAAATTTAAACATTTTAAAGCAAACGCCGTCGGCATATCTCGGCTCTTGCAGATACAAATTATCTCCCGGAAGCGAAGACATAACAAAAATCATAGAAATATTCAAAAAATATGACATAGGCATTTTTCTCTATATTGGTGGAAACGACTCTATGGACACCGTTTTTAAACTTAAAGACGAATGTTTAAAACACGGCATAAAAGTTATGGGCATTCCCAAAACCATTGACAACGACTTAATGGGAACCGACCACTGCCCGGGCTTTGGAAGCGCGGCAAAATATATTGCAACCGCGGTTTCCGAAATTGCACGTGATGCTCAGTGTTACAGCATAGAGAGTGTTACCCTCGTTGAAATTATGGGAAGAAACGCCGGTTGGCTTACCGCTGCAAGCTCACTTGCAAGGCTCAGCGGAAATCTCTCGCCGGATCTTATATATCTTCCCGAAGTTGCGTTTGACACTGAAAAATTTTTGGAAGATGTTCGCGCTATGGTTCTCCAGCGCCAAAATATCGTTATAACGCTTTCTGAAGGTATAAAAGACAAAAACGGCAAGTATATTTCAGACCAAAGCTCTGTATTTAAAGAAGATTTGTTCGGCCACGTTCAGCTCGGCGGAGCGGGAAAAGTGCTTGAAAATTTGATAAAACAGGAATTCGGAATAAAAGTGCGCAGTGTGGAATTGAACACACCTCAGCGCTGCGCCGCACATTTGGCTTCGCTTACCGATATTTCCGAGTCTGAAAAAATCGGCGCCGCCGCTGTAAAAAAAGCTCTCGACGGCGAGCACGGAAAAATGATGGCATATGTAAGAAAGTCCACTTCTCCTTACGAAATAGACTTCACTTGCGCCGATATTGAAAATTCGGCAAATTTTGAAAAGGCAGTTCCGCAAGAATTTATTTCTCCAAGCGGCAACGACGTAACCGAACTCTTCACCGATTATGCATATCCCCTTATCCAAGGCGAAATGCCCGTTGTGTATGAACACGGTATTCCGAAACATATTACAAGATGAATTTAAAAAGCAATTGCACGTGCAAACGGCAATTGCTTTTTGTATATAATAAAAATGCATATGTAAATGAGATTGTCTCATTAATGTGTTGAAATTACTATTCATTGTCAGCTCTACGTCTACGTTAACGACAAATTTAACAGCAGTTATTAATAACATTACGCTCTTGCATAGCAAATTCTAAATTAGTGAAATTTGACAAATTTTTTATTTTCCTCTTCGCGTTCCTATTTAATTTTATTGTACTACTTTCGCTCGCCTCTGTCAACACACGATTTTTCTCATGTTCGTCATTCCCCTCAAGCGATTGTACCCTCTGCTCATATGTCATATTTGTGGACACTGTTTGTGATTTTCCTGTACTTTCTTCCACGCATAAAACCGACGAGCAATTCTTCTTTCAAAAGTTTCCTTGCCTCTTTTTCGGTAAGAGAGCTTTCAAAAGTAAAGGTTTTAAATATTTTCGATATTTCGTTATTAATTTTGTTTGTGGAGTTACTAGCTAAAAGTCGGTTGCAAAAAAATCTGCAACCGACTTAAAAAATTTTGTTATTCGATTTTTAACTCCAACAATTAAAGACTTGCACATAAAATAACCGCTAAGCGAAAATTTTTCGGCACAAAAACGATAATTGTATCACTTTGTAGTTACAAGCCATTAATTGTTTTGCGCGTCCTCGTCGTTACATTCCTCCGTGGGTGCTTCGTCATTTTTCTCCTGTTCCGAGCTTTCCTCAGCTATTGTAACAACCTCACCTAACTCCGCACATTCCGTTACTTGTTTTTCCTCGGTATTAACTGAGCAAAATACAATGCCAAATCCGCAAATAGTTGCTGCGCCTAAGCCTATCAAAAACACACCGCAGACATTACAAAGCAATTGCGAAATATGGCGCAAATTGCTTGCGGCAGCCTTTGTCGCACTTGCTGTTTCCGCGGCATTATTAACGGAATAAGTGTAGTAATCGGCCCCGAAACTGGCATATCCCGCATCATACGGAGAATCTCCGCCAAACGAGGTCGCACTTCCCAACACGCCTGAAATTGACAAAATTCCAAACACAATAAAATATATCCCAAATATCATTCCGATAACCGATAAAGTTTTTTTCATAATAATTCCTCCTATTTTATTTTGATTTTCTTATAAAGAAATGTTATTCAGCACTATTAAATGAATTTTCTAATTTTTCCGCGGCTTTTGCTAAACCACCAAGTAAAGCAATGGAAAGTTCTTCATCCGATTTAATTTTCCATTTTTATAATCTTGTATAACCGTTCCGCATTTTGTCTAATTTCAAGTGCCTTGGTTATAAAAGACTCACACCCAAGTAGAGGTAATACTTCTCCTTTGTCGACCATTTTTGCATATTTTTGCAATACGGAATACTCTCTTTTGTTATTATACTTCATATCGTAATATTTTGCAAGTGTTTTCGGTGTATTTTCCACAGCTATGCTTTTTTGCCATAATCGGCAAGCGAAAAGCAGAATTGAATAACTATTATTAAACAAATTGGCAAAATAATAGAACATCAAATTTGAACACGAATGATTCAGATTTGATGCCCTGTCATCTGACATTCGGCTGCAATATAGATGTATTATCTCTAATGCGCTTTGCCACCCCGGTTGTCACAAATCAGCTTTTATCTTAATCTGATTCTAAATCTTCCGCAATAGTGTTATGAATATCTTCGCGCATTTTACATATTGCCGGATAATCCTCTGTTTCAAAATTATGCTTCACCCACGAACACCTTGTTGCATTTGTCAATATAACAACATACATATCTTGTTTTCTGTTGAAGAAAAACGATGTACCTGTATGTCCGCAGTGGCCGAAGCTGCCAGCCGAAAAAAGCCTTCCTGTTTGCTTATAGCGCTCATCGATCACAAGCCATCCCAACCCATTTGCATCTTCTCCAAGAGCTCCGGTATGACTTTTTTCAGCCAAACCATAAATTTCTTCCGAATACAGTCTTTCATCCTTAGCCATTATCGCATCACTAAACCGCACCATATCACCCAAAGTCCAAAACTGCGCACCACTTCCGGCAATTCCACGCATATTGTATACATTTTCATCATC
>CAZSIY010000161.1:0-4010 GCA_964606825.1 uncultured Oscillospiraceae bacterium
ATATATTACATGTGATATAATGATAGAAATATACGAAACGGTGTTTTTTTGTTTCCGTTTTTTCGTAGTTTACAATTAGATTTGTAAATATAAAATAGGAGGTTGGAAAAATGTCAAAAAAGTTTAAAACAATGGACGGCAACAACGCCGCTGCGCATTGTGCGTATGCTTTTACCGAAGTTGCCGCCATCTATCCCATTACGCCTTCTTCAACCATGGCGGAAGTTGTGGACGAAATGAGTGCAAAGGGACAGAAAAATATTTTCGGCGAAACTGTCGAAGTTGTGGAAATGCAGTCGGAAGCGGGAGCTGCCGGTGCTGTTCACGGTTCGCTTCAAGCGGGCGCGCTCACAACTACCTTTACAGCATCTCAGGGCCTTCTTCTCATGATACCTAACATGTACAAAATCGCAGGTGAACTCCTTCCTACGGTTTTCCATGTAAGTGCAAGAGCCCTTGCGGCCCACGCATTGAATATTTTCGGCGATCATCAAGACGTTATGGCTTGCCGCCAAACGGGATTTGCAATGCTCGCTTCGGGTTCCGTTCAGGAAGTTATGGATCTCGGCGGTGTGGCGCACTTGGCTTCCATAAAGAGCAGAGTGCCTTTCCTTCATTTCTTCGATGGCTTCAGAACTTCTCACGAAATTCAAAAAGTCGAAGTTATGGAATATGACGACCTTAAAAAACTCGTTGATTGGGATGCTATAAAATCCTTTAAAGACTCCGCGCTAAATCCCGAACACCCTGTTTTGAGAGGTACCGCTCAAAATTCGGATATATATTTCCAGGGAAGAGAAGCGGCAAATAAATTCTACGAAAAAGTTCCCGACATCGTTGCCGATTACATGAAAGAAATTTCGAAAATCACAGGAAGAGATTACGCGCCCTTTACCTACTACGGTGCTCCCGATGCCACAAAAGTTATCGTTGCAATAGGTTCGGTTTGCGAAACAATAGAAGAAACCGTTGATTATTTGAATGCCGGCGGCGCAAAGGTGGGCGTTGTAAAAGTTCATCTTTACAGACCTTTTTCGGCAAAATATTTCTTCGACGTTTTGCCCGATACGGTTGAAAAAATCGCAGTTCTCGACAGAACAAAAGAACCCGGCTCTCTCGGAGAACCGCTCTATCTCGATGTTTGCAATCTTTTCTACGCAAAGGCAAATGCGCCTCTTATCGTTGGCGGTCGCTATGGCCTTGGCTCAAAAGATACCACGCCTACGCAAATTGTTGCCGTGTTTAACAATCTTGAGGCGAAAGAACCCAAAAACGGCTTTACAATCGGCATCGTAGATGACGTTACAAACCTCTCTTTGGAGCTTCCGGCAAAGGTAAATGCCGCTCCCGAGGGCACAACACGTTGCAAATTCTGGGGATTTGGCTCAGACGGAACTGTCGGCGCAAATAAAGATGCAATAAAAATCATAGGAGATAATACCGACCTTTACGCCCAGGCGTACTTTGATTACGACTCCAAAAAATCGGGCGGCGTTACAATGTCTCACTTGAGATTTGGTAAAAAGCCGATTAAATCCACCTATCTTTTGGACGAAGCGGATTACATTGCCTGTCATAAACCGGCGTATCTCCACCAGTATGACGTTTTGGAAGGCCTCAAAAAAGGCGGAACATTTCTTTTGAACTGCGTTTGGACACCCGAAGAGCTCGATGAAAAGCTCCCTGCAAACGTTAAAAGGTACCTCGCTCAAAACGACATTGAATTTTATATAATAAACGCCGTAGACGTTGCTGTAAAAGTAGGCCTCGGCCCCAACAGAATAAACATGGTAACTCAAAGTGCTTTCTTCAAACTCGCAAAAGTTATAGATTTTGACGAGGCTGTAAAACTCATAAAAGCGGCAATAAAGAAAACCTACGGCAAAAAGGGCGACGAAATAGTAAATATGAACTGTGCCGCAGTTGACGGCGCTATCGAAGCTCTTCAAAAGGTGGAAGTTCCCGCTTCTTGGAAAGATGCCGAAGATGATGACAAAGTTGACTCTTCAAGGCCCGCATTTATCAGAAATATCGTAGACCCGGTAAATGCACAGCAAGGTAACAAACTTCCTGTAAGCGTATTTAACGGAATTGAAGACGGTACTTTTGAAACAGGCACTTCAAGATTTGAAAAGAGAGGCGTTGCGGTAAGCGTTCCCGAGTGGAATAGCACAAAGTGTATTCAGTGCAATCAGTGCTCGCTTGTTTGCCCGCATGCGGCAATAAGACCTGTTCTTTTAACCGATGACGAAGCCGCATTAAAGCCCGCAAACTTTGAAACTCTCAAAGCTACGGGATTTAACGGAATGCAGTTCCGCATACAGGTTTCCCCCAACGATTGCCTCGGTTGCGGCGTTTGCGCGCAGGTTTGCCCCGCAAAGGAAAACGCTCTTGTTATGAAGCCTTATGACAGCGTTGCCGAAGAGGAAGCTCCCAATTGGGATTACGCTATGACGGTTCCCTCAAAGCAGGCAGATATAGATATATCCAAAAATATTAAAAATTCACAGTTTGCACAGCCGATGCTCGAATTTTCGGGTGCGTGCGCAGGCTGCGGAGAAACACCGTATATCAAGCTCATTACGCAGCTTTTCGGCGACAGAATGATGGTTGCAAATGCCACCGGTTGTACCTCGATTTGGGGCGGCTCGGCGCCTTCTATGCCCTATTGCAAAAATGCCGAGGGCAAAGGCCCCGCTTGGGCAAATTCCCTATTTGAGGACAATGCGGAATTCGGCCTCGGTATGGTTAAGGCAAATTCAAAAATAAGAAACACCTTAAAGTCAAGAATGGAGTCCGTAATGGGCGATGTTGACTCAAAACTTGCCGATGCATTCAAAGCGTGGATTGTTGGCATGGATGATGCGGACGCTTCAAAAAAGGCCGCAAAAGATATTGAAGCTCTTATCAAAGATGCCGATAGGTCAAACCCCGCAATAAAAGAAATTGCCGACAGAACCGATTTCCTTGTAAAACGCTCACAGTGGGTGTTCGGCGGAGACGGTTGGGCATATGACATAGGCTACGGCGGCCTTGACCACGTAATAGCTTCCAACGAAGATATAAACATCTTTGTTGTGGACACCGAGGTTTATTCAAACACCGGCGGACAATCTTCAAAGGCTACTCCCACAGGCGCCGTTGCGAAATTTGCCGCTTCCGGTAAAAAGACAAAGAAAAAAGACCTCGGTATGATTGCCACAACCTACGGATATGTGTACGTTGCTCAAATAGCGCTTGGAGCAAATCCCGCTCAGGCTCTTAAGGCAATAAGAGAGGCCGAGGCTCACAAAGGTCCGTCGCTCATCATTGCTTACGCGCCTTGTATTAACCACGGCATTAAAGCCAAAGGTAATATGGCAAATTCAATTGCCGAAGAGAAAAAAGCAGTTGAAACAGGCTATTGGCACCTCTGGAGATATGTTCCCGAGCTTGCCGCAGAGGGCAAAAATCCCTTTGCTTTAGACTCCAAGGAACCCACGGGCAAAGTTACGGATTTCCTCATGGGCGAAAATCGATATCTCATGCTTCAAAAGGCTTATCCCGATGTTGCGGATAAGATATTTGAAAAAGCAGAGCAGGATCTTCTCGAAAGATACGAAAGCTATAAGAGAAAAGCTAAAGAATTTGAATAAAAATACTGTGGTTTTGGCGGGCGCAATGTCCGCCAAAATCGCGTTTTAAAAGGCAAAAACAATTTTGACGTAATATGAAAGCGCATTGTGAGTAATAATAAACAAGGCGGATTTTTAAGCCGAATTACATAAAATTGCTTTGGGAGGATATATAGGGCAATGGAAAATAAAAGCGGTAACAAAAAAATTGCGATTGCCGCCGCGGTTTTGGTGATTGTGCTTGCGGCGGTTGTGGTGTTTCCCATGGTGTCGGCATTGTCGAAAACGAAAATTTACGACGGCGTTTCCGTCGGCGAAAAAAGTTTGGCAGAAATGAGTAAAAGCGAGGCTGAAAAGAAAATAGAAAAATATTTCGAAAAAAATTCCGAGTTTACC
>CAZSIY010000162.1:0-3979 GCA_964606825.1 uncultured Oscillospiraceae bacterium
CCCCACAACTGTGGGCAGGCTTTGCTTCGCCAAATTTAAAAAATTAAAATAGTGTGCAAACCTCAAGGCTCCCCTTTTTTCAAGGAGAGCCTTTGAATATTTTCTTATTTACAATTTTCCCACTTTATTTCAAATCCGTCGTCGCTCAAATAATAGTCGTGAGTTACGGTAGCTTCAAGAACATCGGTATAATACCACTTATCTTTAAAAAGGTCCGTATACGGGTTGAAATCAAGTGATTTCACGTATTTAGCAAGCGGTTTTCTGCCGAGAAGTTTATTTATCACAGCGGTAACTTCCGCGCGTGTAACAGCCTTTTCGGGGCGGAAAGTGCCATCCTCGTAGCCTTGTATAATACCTTTTTCCGCGAGGCGCAAAACATCATCATATGCCCAATGCTCCGAACTCAAATCTGAGAAAGGATTTTCTCCTGTTTCGCCATCGATTTTTGTAAATCGGCAAATAAGAGCTGCAAATTCGGCTCTCGTCAAATTCCTTTGGGGCATAAACGTGCCGTCGGGATAGCCGGTAACAATGCCCTTTTCCGCCATATATTCAACATCGCGCGCAGACCAACGGTCGCCACTTATGTCGGGGAACATCTCGCCTGTTGCGGCAACCGGTTTTTCATATTCATGGCTTGTTATGCGGTACAACACAGCTGTAAACTCTTCGCGGGTCATGTTGCCGTCGGGTTTTACACTTCCGTCAGGATAGCCGTTTAGGTAGCTTATATGCGAGGGGCTTTCTTTGCCGAAAATATCTTTTGTGTATTTTCGGGTGTTGTCTACCACTCTCGTGCCGCCACCTCCACCGCCGCCTCCGCCGGTGGAAACCACTGTGGGTATTATGTATTTATACGTTCCATCTTCACCGTAGTCGCTGTTTTTGCAAGCGGAAACGTTGCCGCTTGCGCACGCTTCGCAGTCGCTTTCGCCGCACGCGCTAAAATACACTGCTCTAACGGTGGTGGTTTTTGTAAGATATTCCGTATCGCCGTATTGCTCACCGTATTTTACGGCTTTTCGCGCCGAATTTTCGTCTTCGGGATTATCACCGTTTGTGGTGTAATAGAGAATAACGTTTTTATCTTTGTTATAATAGTCGTTTATAAGTTTAAAGCTGTCGTTTGCGGAATATTCTTCCCTTTTATTTTCGGGAAGTTCCAAAGTTGTAATGGGCACACCGAGGTGTATAAAATCAACATTATGCGTTTTTACGGTTTCCGACTTGTTGCCGTCTATCCAGTAAGTAACGCTCATATTGTCCATGAGATGTGTTGGCACAAAAGTATGATTTTTGGTAAAAGACAAAACGTCCGAGTCGTACCTGGCGCCGCCCGCTTCTGCGGTTAAAACGTAAGAATACTCATAGTTTACGCCACTTAGTGGGTTAAAGATTATCCCCTTTGCATAGTCGCCTTTTCCGAGCCTGTGGGCACTGATGCGCTTTTTGCTGAAAGGATATTCAATACTTACCGCAGCGCTTAGGTCGCTGTCTTCAAGGGCGATGTAATTATTGGAAGCAATGACGCTTGTTCTGCCCGTGTTTTCGTTTTTGATATATGCTCTTACGGTTTTGGAGCTATCTACGGTGTAGCTGTTAAAATCGCCGCTCGCCTTACTGCTCCAGCCCAAATCCGCCTCGGTGCTTTGCATGTAGTAAAGCCTGTATTTTCCGTTTGAGGGCAAAAACGCTGGGCGCGATATTGAAATTGCGCTGTTGTCCGACTTTTTGTAAACGCCGGAAGTGGGCGTGATGCCCGGCATAGGAGGCACAAAGTAATAAACATAACATTCGGTGCCGCTAACACTGCCCGAGGACACGTTTCTCACATAGATCACCTTTGAAAATTCGCTGAAATCCGATATTACGATAGGCTCGCTGTAATCCGTCCACGAGTCGTCGCCCGAAAATTTCCACTGAATTTGCACCTCGTCACCGTAAACGGAGCTTAAATTAATTTCAAAACCGTTTGAGCTTTCGGTGTACGTGCCGCTTTTTTTGTCGGCAAATGGCGCAACGAGTTCGTCGCTTGAAGCATCTATTACATATACATAAGCATTCTCGCCACTGTCCACACCGTCTAAAACACAAGAAAGTCTCAAAGTAACGGTGCCCTCAAAGGTTTCGCTTGAAACGGTAAGCGGATTTTCCAAAACGCCGTTTTCATAGCTTCTGTATGCAATGCCTGTTTTAGTGTCTATAAAAAACTTATCGGCGCCCGCTTCATCATTTGTAAAGTTGTATTCTCTCTCTCCGTTTGCCTCGGTTTCTAACACATACTTTACCGTGCATCTGCCGTTTTCGGCAAAAAGCGTGCTCACAGGCACCACGGGTAAAGAGCTCATCACAGCAGACGGAGCCGCCTTGGGCGCTTCGGGAGTTATGCGGTAGTAAAAGTTTGCCACGTCGCTCGAAACCAAAGTTCCGTTTATACTTCTTACGGATATCGCCTTAATCGTCATGGTGTCTATTACCGTTATGGGTTCGGCGGGATTGTATTTATATGTAGTGTCTACGGGTTTTCCGAGGTTTCTTATGTCCGGCTCGGGAGTGTAAGCACTTTCGCCCGTGCCCAAAGTGTAATAAATGTCAGTTTCCTTGGGAACGTTTTCAAAAAGCGTTGTAAATTCGCCGCTACCTATTTCCCTTGTGTAAAAATCGGGTTTTAAGGCGGCAATGGGTTTTGCGGGTTTGTTGTACACTATGCTGTATGTATGAGTAACAACGTCCGACGTCCACTCGCCGTTTTTTACAATTACAGCTTTTACCGTGGTAACATCGGTAATTTCAATCTCAGCAGTCATACCCCTTGCCGCATTTTCCTTGGTGGGTTCACTACCGTCGGTGGTGTACCAAAGTTCATAGGTGTCATCTGTTATTTCAGGAGAGGTAATCAAAACTTTTCCGGTATTTGTAAACTGGGTACTCTCGGGGGAAAATACCGGGTTTTCGGGTTTTACAATATACAAAAATTCCTCGCCGCGATCGCTTGGATCGTCGTTTTTTATTCGCGCTCTGAATGACGTTTTTGTCTTTATATTCATCACACTGCCGTCATAGGGCTCAAAGTTTCTGCCGTTGTCGTAGGAAATTTCTATTTCTTTTCCCTCTTCATAGGGATATAGCACCACATCCACACTGCCGGTGTACACTCCCGAGGGGTGGTAGGCGTAAACGCCCGTTTGGTTCATTCCCGTAAACAAATACCAAAACGACGAAACGTCGCCCCACTTGCCGTTATATTTCGCAACGGCTTTAACTACCGTATTTTCAGTAAAGTTCAGCGGCTCTTCGTATTTCATACTTCCGCTCATGCGCGGGTCGCCGCCGTTTATCGTGTAGTAAATCTGCGTGTTCGGCGTAGAACAAGTGAGCTCAATGGGCATGGCTACATTAATGCCCGACTCGGGAGATGCAAGCACCTTGTCCGGTTTAATTCCCAGGAAATATTCACTAACCTCGCTCTTGCCCCATTTGTTTACGGAATAAAGTCGAATAGTTTTGTCACCTGAAATTCTCTCGGCTATCTCACCGTTTATGCCCGCTTTTGCCCAACCTGTTTCTGGATTTGCAGAAAAGGACTCATTTATGTCGTCTTTTGAAATTTTTTCGTTAAACGTGTAGTAAATTGCGGTGGTGTCGGTAATTACGCCGGCGGTTTTTGTGTCGGCGGTTTGAACGGTGTAGCCGGTTTCGGTATACACTTCGTTGTAATTCGTGGGCACAAGCTCGCCATTTGAATTAAACAAATACGGCTTATGCGGCAAAAACTTGTATTCGTAGTCTTTAACATCGCTCCACTTGCCATCGTCGCGCAAAAATCTTGTGCGGATTGTGGTGTTGGAAGAGAGTTCTATTTTGTCGCCCGTGTAAATTTTCCTGTCGGAATTTTCGTTTATGGGGTCTTGCTCGTCCAAAGTGTAATATATTTTTCCGCTGTCTTTGTTGTCGTGGCAAAGGGCCACTTCTATTG
>CAZSIY010000163.1:0-3967 GCA_964606825.1 uncultured Oscillospiraceae bacterium
CATTCACCTAAAAGATTTATCATTTTTGTCATTCGTGCTTGCATCTTTTTATCAAGTGAACAAATAAATTCCTTTGCAGGTTCTTCTCCGTTAGGTTTGTCATAAAATATTATCTCAAATTCATCCATAGGTTATTCTCTCCATCAGTATATGATTTATCCCATATTTATATTATATATGATTTATCACATATTGTCAATAGTTTTTTTACGTTTATATACTTCGGGTATATTTTTGAATATCATTTTATCACATAAACCATAAACTTCGGTAAGCGAAATTTAAAATACCAAACGGTAATATTTGATTACCGTTTGGTAAATATATACAATTTATCGTTTTAAGCAAAGTTGTATTTTATGTATTTTCAGCAAATAAACATCGCATCACCGAAACTAAAGAAACGGTATTTTTCTTTTACGGCCTCTTCGTATGCGTGCATAACAATTTCTTTGCTTGAAAAAGCGCTCACAAGCATAAGCAGTGTAGATTCGGGGAGATGAAAATTTGTAATTAAGGCATCGGCGCATTTGAATCTGTAGGGGGGATAGAGAAAAATATCCGTCCAGCCGGTTTGCGCGCTCAAAAATCCGTTTTCGTCGGCGATTGTTTCTATAACTCTCGTAGACGTGGTGCCTACGGATATGATTTTGCCGCCGTTTTTCTTTGTGGAATTTATGATTTCCGCATTTTTTTCATCGATGGTGTAAAATTCGGAATGCATTTTATGGTTTTCTACGTCGTCAACTTTTACGGGTCGGAATGTTCCGAGACCAACGTGAAGTGTAACGTAGGCAAGGTTTACACCGGAATTTTCGATTTTTTTCAAAAGTTCGGGTGTAAAATGAAGTCCCGCGGTTGGAGCTGCGGCGCTTCCTTCATGCTTTGAATAAACTGTTTGGTAGCGCTCACGGTCTTCCAAATGTTCTGTTATATAAGGCGGCAAGGGCATTTCGCCCAGTTTGTCAAGCACGTTTTCGAAAAGCCCATCGTAGGTGAAACGTACAATTCTGTTACCGTCGTTTACTGTGTCTATAATTTCGGCAACAAGTAAACCGTCGCCGAATATAAATTTTGCGCCGGGTTTTGCTTTTTTTCCCGGCTTTAGTATAACTTCCCATTCATCACGACTTTTTCGATTCAAAAGCAAAAATTCGATTTTTCCTCCTGTTCCTTCTTTTACTCCGTAGAGCCTTGCGGGAATTACCCTCGTGTCGTTGAGTACAAGACAATCACCGGGAGAAAGGTATTCCGTTATATCTGTAAAATGTTTGTGAGCTATATTGCCGTTGTGCTTGTCAACTACCATGAGTCGAGATGAAGATCGGTCTTTAAGCGGTGTTTGTGCTATAAGTTCGTGTGGTAAATCGTAGTAAAAATCACTTGTTTTCAAAATTGTATACCTCTATTCTAAGTTTGTTCCGGGGTAATAATGATACAAAATATCATCGTATTTAAAGCCGTTTGCGGCCATTGCGTTCGCGCCGTATTGGCTCATGCCGACGCCGTGACCCCAGCCGCCGCCGTTAAATATATATCCCTTTGCTCCGCCTGAAGAAACCGCGGATTTACCGCTTGAAGACAAAACGGAAAAACCGTTTTCCATAGCTGTCTTTACTGATGAAGAAAGAGCAAATGCGGGTGATGACAGAGAAGTTCCTGTAGAAGATATGGCATACACACTTGAAGCATTACTGCCGTATGGTGCAACTGTGTATTTGGTACTCATAAGGCCGTATGAAGCGAAAACAGAGCAGGTGTCTTGCTTTTTCAAGGTATGTTTGCCATTTGTTCCCGTTACGGTAAGCTCATACACATGCTGTGATGCATCAATTGCGGTTTCAACAGATACAATGTCGCCAACGTCAACGCCGATTTTATTCAAAGATGCTTTAATATCATCGTTTGTAAGTGTTGCAACCCAGCTGTGCCTGGGGGTGTTGTCTTCGTTTTCATAAGGGTCGTCAACACCGTAGAGATAGGGAAAGTCTCCGCCCCAAATATTTCTCACATCAGCCGTGTGACCGCCGCTACAAGAGAAAAATACCGTTTGGGCAATTTGGCCGTTGTATTTTAAAATTTTTCCTGCTGTTTCGTCAACAGCGCGGCGTGTTGACTCGGTTTCAGAAGCAATGCCGCCGTAAACCTGGCAATTGGTTGTTGAGCAAACGTTAAACCCGTAGCCTACGTGCTTGTTCATGTTTGTAAGGGCAAAGCATCTTGCACATACCGCCTGTGCTTTCAAAGCTTCAATATTCCATGATGAGGGCATTTCACTTCCAATCACACCGTATAAGTACTCGTCGACGGAAAGGCTGTTTATGACCGTAATTTTCCCATCAGATTGCGGCTTTAAAACAACATATCCGCGATACTTTTTGCCTTCAATTGAAATTTGTCCGTCGGAAGTGGCAATAGCAATCTCACTTTGCGGTGCACCGTATGTTCGTGTTCCATCAGTAAATGTAAATTCTTCCGTAAGCGAAAGGGTAATTCCGTTGGAACTTAAATCTTCTTCCAAAACAAACGTGTTGGTTAAACTTCCGTATTGTAAACCGTTTCCCGAAATTGTTACAGATGACGGGGCGGTGGAAGCGTAGTACAAACCTACGCGTATATCAGAGCTTTGAGCGGCTTTCGCGTTTAGAGAAAAAAGCGAAACCGCTGTTAAAAACATTATTACGATAATCGATACAAAGAATTTTTTCAAATCGGCACCTCCGTTAAATTCATACATTAATAATATAACAGATTCTGATGTTTTTCGCAAGGGATTTCGTACAATTTGTAATACAATTGGCGACTTAGTGATATTTTTGTAATCTTCAGTCGTTTTCGGAGGCGAAAACGATGTCTGTTATGTCGTTTCTATGGCACAGATTATGGAAGTATTTTTTGCCGATTTTATCGCTTGTGCAAAGCAAATACGATTTATCCGAATTTTTTATCATTTTTACTCGTACATAGTTTTCTTCTGCGGAAATATCCGTTAAATATCCGTCATTTGAAAATCCGCGGCAGGAAAAAAAGGCGACGTTAGCGTTTATGACTTCTACTGTTTTGTAACATTCTTCTCCCACGAGAGCGAGACAATCGTGAATAAGCCTTCCACCGGTGGATATTGTGTTTATTCCGTATTCAGCAAGTTTGGAAAGTGCTTTTACGCCGTTTGTCACAACGGTTAGATTGCTTTTAAGCGCAAGAAATGGGATAAGAGTATATGCGCTCGTTGATGCATCAAGAAATACAATGTCGTTGTTATGCACAAGCTCCGCGGCCTTTTCAGCAATCAAAAGTTTTGAGCTTGCCTCCTCCAATTCGCGAAGCGCAAAAGGAATTTTGTTTTTTGAAAGCGCGGTTTCTTCAAGTACCGCGCCACCGTGGTTTCGTTTGATTAGTTTGCGATCTTCGAGTTTTGCAAAATCGCGTCGCAGGGTAGACTCGCTTACATACAGTTCTTTTGCCGTTTGTGATATGGTTATTTCTTTCTCTTTTAAAAGTTTTTCCAAAATATACTTTTCACGTTCTTTGCTCATTCAATCTCCGACTTTCCTATAAAATGCTCAAAAATATGCTTGTTTGTTCAATAAACATGACATGCGTTGACCGATATGGTCGTTTCTGTTATAATAACACTAAATCGCGTTGCTGTCAACAGAAAGGAGCAAAACAAGTATGACAAACAGTATAACAGCTGATATGCACACTCATTCAAAGTATTCTCACGACTCTGTTTGCGCAATAGAAGATATGTGTGCTTCACAAAAAGCAA
Organism: uncultured Oscillospiraceae bacterium; assembly: GCA_964606825.1. Lineage (GTDB taxonomy): Bacteria > Bacillota > Clostridia > UMGS1810 > UMGS1810 > CAKSIN01. The sequence continues at coordinate 3,773 of CAZSIY010000163.1, forward strand.
AGGGCACGAAAATTTTTGCGGTTACCGACCATTTTGACACCGCGTCTTTTTGCGATTACGATGTTTTTTCACCTATTGAAATTGCTTTCAATGCCGTAAAAGAAATAAATAAAAAAAGTGACGTAAAAATACTTGCCGGCGTTGAAATAAGCGAAGGCTTTTGGCACCCCGATGTATACGAAAAGATAATAAATC
>CAZSIY010000164.1:0-3963 GCA_964606825.1 uncultured Oscillospiraceae bacterium
TTATAAATGAGGCTCTTGCCGGCTCAACCCTCAAAATATGTTTTTTGCAATTTTGCGGGACCGGTCTTCGCCGTTCCGTTTTTGCTATATACAAATACATGGTGAAAACAAGAGTGTGTTTTTTTCGGAGGTGCAAAGGTGAAAGGAACAGTTAAATTAAACCGCGAATTTGTTTATGCGTACAAAAAAGGCAAAAAAGTGGTTTCCGACTGTATTGTCTTTCATTATTACAGAAACCGCACAAAGGAAAATCACCTCGGCATTACGGTTTCAAAAGCCGTGGGCAAAGCTCACGACAGGAACCGCGCAAAAAGGCTTATCCGCGAGGCGTACAGGCAGTGTATGCCCAAAACCAATTGCGGGTACAACATAATCATAGCCGCAAGGTCAAAGGCGGCAACAGCGCCATTTGGCCGCGTGCTTTCGGCAATGAAATATTGTATAGAAAAGTCGGAACTCAAATGAAAAAGAATGTAAATTGCGGGCGCGCCTTAAAGAACGCTGCTTCGCAAATTATTAATATACCGAAAAACACAGCTGTTTTTCTCATAAAATTTTACCGTAGGTTTATATCTCCGCTGAAGAGGCCTTGTTGCAGGTTTTATCCCACGTGCTCGTCTTACGCTCTTCAAGCGGTGGAAAAATACGGCTTTTTCAAGGGGAGTTTTCTCGCCTTGAAAAGAATTTTAAAATGCCACCCGTTTAACCCGGGCGGCTACGACCCGCTTAAATAGGAGGAACTCAATGAACATTTTCAGAACCTTAATTACAACGCCGCTGGGTTATATTCTCGGTTGGATTTATGAATTTGTGCAAAACTACGGCGTTGCGGTTATTCTTTTTACCGTACTTATTAAATTGATTTTGCTTCCCCTCGGCTTGAAACAGCAAAAATCAATGACAAAAATGCAAAAAATTCAGCCTAAGCTGAAAGAAATACAAGATAAATATCAATATGACCAAACAAAGGCAAGCCAGGAAATGATGAAACTCTATAAGGAGTACGGTGTAAGCCCCACGGGCGGTTGCCTTCCGCTTCTTATTCAGTTTCCCATTATCATCGGCCTTTACCAGGTAATTTATAAGCCGCTTACCTATATGCTTCACTATGGTGCAGACAAGGTAAACGCACTTATGAAAACCCACAAGCTCACCGATGCCGCAGCGGCAAGATCCGCCGAAATATTAATCGCCACAAAAGAAAAACTTTTGAACTTCGATTTCTTCGGCCTTGATTTGTCGGTTGTGCCAAACGACGTTATAAAAGAGCTTTTGTCGGGAAAAACCGGCTGGGTTGCTCTCACCGTGCTTATTATCCCGATTTTGGCTACCGTTACAACGGTTCTCACAAGCAAAATCACTACCTATATGAATAAACCCGATAAGGATAAAAAGAAAGACGAACCGCCCAAGCGTGTTCTCTCTCCCGACCAGAAAACAGACGACAGCGCGCAGTCTGCCGAAGCTATGACAAAGTCTATGACCTATGTTATGCCTTTGATGACACTTTGGTTTACGCTTACTCTCCCGTCTACTCTTGGCCTTTATTGGACAATATCAAACGTTCTCTCTCTCGGACAAACCGTTCTCTTAAACGGCTATTATAATAAAAAACTTTCCGCGGAAATTGCCGAGGAAGATAAAATACGCGAACAAAAATTGCTTGAAAAGCAAAAAAAATACAACATAAATAAAAAGAAAAAAAGAGGTTAAAGATTATGGCTACTGTTGAAAAATCCGCAAAGACAAAAGAAGAGGCTGTGGAACTCGCATTAAAAGAGCTTGGTGCCTCTTATGACGAAGTTGAAATCGAAGTTATCGAAGAGGGTTCAAAGGGAATATTCGGCATAGGAAGTAAAGATGCCGTTGTAAAAGTTACTTTAAATCCCAACCCTGAAAGAAGAGCAAAAGAATTTTTAAACAAGGTGTTTGAGCTTTCAAAAGAAGAAGTAAACGTCGAAACAAAGGTTGAAGACGGCGTTATGAGCGTAGAACTCTCCGGCCCCAGCATGGGCAACGTAATAGGCAAAAGAGGAGAAACCCTCGATGCACTTCAGCACCTTACAAGTCTTGTTGTAAACAGAGGCGACCTTGAGTTTGTAAAAATTTCCGTAGATGCCGAAAATTATCGCGAAAAAAGAAATCAGGCTCTTGAAGCTCTTGCCCTAAAAATGGCAAATAAGGTTGTAAGAACCGGAAGAAATACCACTCTCGAACCAATGAACGCTTATGAGAGAAGAATTATCCACGCAACTCTCCAGTCCAATAACGATGTTACAACTTATAGCGTAGGACAGGGAATTAACAGAAAAGTTGTGGTTGCTCTTAAGAGAGATTAAGAACGAAAATAGGGTTTTAATGAGTATTGTACTTGTGGTGCCATAAGGTTCCCTTGTGTAAAAGGGCATTGATTGCCGGTGGCAATCGTTTAGCGCCCGACTGAGTCGAGAGACGAGACCTGTCACGTAGTGACCGAGGGATTGTTCCAACTTCTTTTAAGCTGTTTTAAATGAGGCGGAGCAAAGCCTTCCCCTTGAGGGGAAGGTGGGTTGCGTAGCAACTCGGATGAGGTGGCAATAAAAAATTTATTATCCCCTCAGAACATACCTCACCAACAACCCAAATTAAGGAAAACCCCACCCAAACTCAAAAACTAAACGCCGCCTCCAAGTGCACACTTGCGGCGGCGTTTTTTAAAGCGAAATTCAAGGAGACAAAAAATGCAACTTTCCGACACAATAGCAGCAATTTCCACTCCGCCCGGCACAGGCGGCATATCCATAATAAGAATAAGCGGAAAAGATGCCGTTAAAATTGCCGACAAAATCTTTGAAAATCCACGAGGCAAACGCCTTTTAAACGCAAAAAGCCACACAATAACCCACGGTTTTGCAAAAAACACATCGGGCGAGGTAATAGACGAAGTTCTCGTTTCCGTAATGAGAGCGCCGAATACCTACACTCGCGAAAACACCGTGGAAATCAATTGCCACGGCGGCATCGTGAGCACGCGCGAAATTTTAACCGCCGCCCTTTCAAGTGGCGCAAGACTTGCCGAAAATGGTGAATTTACCAAGCGCGCCTTTTTGAACGGCCGCATGGACCTTTGCGAGGCGGAGTCGGTAATAGATATTATAAACGCCAAAACTTCCGCGGCGCACACGCTTTCCGTAAATCAGCTTCGCGGTGCCCTTTCCGAAAGAATAAACACCGTTCGCGAAAATCTTCTTGCCCTTATTTCGCATCTGCAAGTTCTTATTGACTTTGCCGATGAAGACCTGGAACCTTTGACAGATGAAGAATATACAAACGGCATAAAAGGTGCAATTGCCGATATAGATAGCCTCCTTTCAACGTCTGATAGGGGTAAAATCGCCCGTGACGGCGTAAAAACGGCAATTGTAGGCAAGCCGAACGCCGGGAAATCCTCGCTTTTGAACTTGCTTTGCGGCGACGAAAGAGCAATCGTTACCGAAATCGAGGGCACAACGCGCGATTGCATAGAAGAGAGCGTTTCCATGGGGAATGTGGTTTTGTGCCTCTCCGATACCGCGGGAATAAGAGAAACCGCCGACACTGTGGAGAGCATAGGCGTTAAAAGGTCAAAATCAGTCCTTTCCGATGCCGACCTTGTAATCTATATGACCGATGCCGCAAAGCCTCTTGACGACAACGATTACCTGGTTATAAATTCCCTTGCGGGCAAAAAAGCAATTGCTCTTTTGAACAAATGTGAAAACGGCATTGCAGCTGATTTGCACGAATTTGAGGATAAATTTGTCAAAATAATTGAATTTTCGGTTAAAAAAGAAATAGGCCTCGACATTTTAAAAGATACCGTAGACAAAATGTTCGACTGCGGCGACATTGCTCAAAGCGACGAAGCCGTAATTACCGATGTTCGCCACAAAGACGCCCTTTTAAAAGCAAAAGATGCCCTCGCTTGTGCAGTTGATGCCATAG
>CAZSIY010000165.1:0-3942 GCA_964606825.1 uncultured Oscillospiraceae bacterium
GATTATATGGAATCATCATTTCCCCTTATGCTAAATTCGGAAGGAATGTGCGGATATTTCAACAAGTTACAGTTGGTGATGATGGTAGAGATGCCAAAAATGTTCCTACCATAGAAGATGATGTGTTTTTATATCCCGGCTGTAAAGTGTTAGGAAAATGCACGATTGGAAAAGGAGCAAAAATCGGGGCAAATTGCGTAGTGTCTTTTGACGTTCCGCCATATGCCATTGTTACAGCTCCAAAGCCAACGATAATAAAGGAGAAGGCAGATAATGAAGTACACATTTAAGGATATAACATCTTCGTTGACAAAAAAGAAAAACAGCAGAAGCTCGTTGTGGGTTCAATTATGGGTTAGAAAAGCATCTTTCCCTGTAACATATTTGTTTATCAACGCAGGTTGGACAGCAAACATGGTTTCCGTGTTGTCCTGGTTTGTAATTTTCGGCGCAGCTGTACTGCTGTGCATCAACAATTTTTGGTGTATGCTTTCAGGTGTTATTTTAACAAACTTTTGGTTGGTCTTGGACTGCGTGGACGGAAACATTGCCCGTGTGAAAAAGGTTAAAACGTTTATGGGTGACTTTTATGATGCAGTTGCCGGATATGGTCCGTTTTCGTTCACAACGGTTGCACTTGGCGTTGCGGCATATCACACATCGTTTTTAGTGCCGGAAGAATATCGTGTTTGGCTAATTTTAATTGGAGCAGTAGGTGCAGTAGCCAATGTATATATGCGATTGGTTCACCAGAAATACCTTAATTGTTATTTTGCAGGAAAAAAAATACTCGGTGAGCTTGATGAAATTACCTTAAAAGATACGGAAGATAAAAAGAGTTTTGCTTATATAAGAGAGCAGATTGACAAAAACTTTGGTGTTGCCGGTCTGTTTATGCCTTGGTTGTTCATAGCATTATTCACCAATACTTTTGACATTATGTTGGTTTGCTATGTTGCATACTATATTCTTTCTTTCCTTGCAATTTGTGTTCTGTATTGCAAGAAAGCGACTGCTTTTGAAAGTGAAGCACAAAGCAAAATGGAAAAAATCAACAAGGAGTAAAATTGGTATGATTATCGGATATACAACCGGTGTATATGATATGTTCCATATCGGACACCTAAACATATTGAAACGAGCAAAAGAGCAATGCGATTATCTGATTGTCGGTGTCAGTACAGATGAACTCGTCCAACATGATAAAAACAAGACCCCTATCATTCCTTTTGCTGAGAGATGTGCTATCGTTGAGGCAATAAAATATGTGGACAAGGTTGTTCCGCAAACAGATAAAAATAAGTTTGGTGCATGGGAAAAATATCATTTCAATAAGATGTTTGTAGGTTCCGATTGGAAGGGTACGCCGCAGTGGGCAAAATTTGAAGAAGAATTTGATCCCGTTGGAGTGGAAATCGTGTATCTGGATCATACAAACGGCATTTCATCAACTATATTAAGAGATAGACTTAATGAGGAAAATTGATATGAAATACGAACCTAAAGTCACAATTATTATACCTGTTTACAACGGAAGTAATTTTCTTGCTGAGGCAATTGATGCTGCACTTGCACAAACATATCAAAATTGTGAAATTCTCGTTGTAAACGATGGCTCAACAGATGACGGTGCAAGCGAAAAGATAGCATTGTCATATGGAGATAAAGTTCGCTATTACTTAAAAGAGAACGGAGGGGTATCCTCTGTATTGAATTATGCTTTTGAAAAAATGACCGGGGAATGGTTTTCGTGGCTTTCTCATGATGACTTATATTATCCCGAAAAAATTGAAAAGCAGATCGCGTTTATCAATGAATTGATCGATGAAAATCCGAATTTGGACATCAAAAAAATTACGGTTCGCACAGCAACCGAGTCGATTGACAAAGACGGCAAGGTAATCAAGACACCGAGCTATAAGGATGTTCCTAAGCATGAAAAGCCGATTGATACTATTTTGAATAATATATCCAATTATCGCTTGTCCGGTTGTTCGTTTCTATTGCATACTGCCTGCATAGCGGACGTTGGCGGATTTAACGAAAGCATCCGCACTGTTTCCGATGTGGAATATTGGTATCGCCTTTTGTTTGCGGGATATGAGTTTTACTGCTTAACTGACGATATTTTGGTGAAAAACCGATCACATGGTAAACAAGTAGGAAAAACGAAAGTCGACTTGTTTAACAAAGAAATGAATGAACTGTTTATTTGGATCGTTGATACCATGAATAAAATAAGTGAATACAGTACGGTCAAAAATAATGAGAAAATGTACTATTCACTTGTCAGAAGAAAATGTAAGCCTGCGGCGAACTATGTAAGAACCACCTATCTCAAGAACAAAGTAGGCGGATTTACATACGCAGTAAAATATCCGATAAATTCAGCTCGTTATTCTGTCTTGGGTACAATTCGGAATGTTGCGAGATATGTGTATAGAAAAATATATGTAAAGTGATTTTTTTAATACGGTTAGAGGCGGTGTGAAGTATATGAAAGTTGTAGAAATAAATAGTGGATTTCGTGGCAGCACGGGAACAATTATGCTTAGCATCGCTGATTTGGTTCGTTCTTGCGGTGGAGAAGCATATACGTTTTCCGAAAAAAAGTCGGGTGCTGCTCTAAACGGACATCAATTTTTTGGAACAAAATTTGAAAATTTATTTCACCGTGGCGTTAGTGTTTTTAGTGGTATAAGTGGTAAGGGCTCTAAATCGGGTACAAAAGAACTTTTAAAACAAATTGATGCAATTCATCCGGATATTTTACATTTACATAACTTACACGGTTGGTATATCAATTTGCCGATGTTGTTTGATTACATCAAGAAAAATAATATCAGAACTGTTTGGACGCTCCACGATTGTTGGGGATTTACGGCGCAGTGCTCGCATTTTACAATGGAAAAATGTGAAAAGTGGAAAACGGGGTGCTGTGATTGCCCAAGATATAGGCTTTATCCTTACACTTTTGTGGATAGAACCGATAAAATGTGGCAACTAAAAAAAGACTGGTTTACGGGTGTCAAGCACATGACGATTGTAACTCCATCGAAATGGCTATGCGATTTGGTAAAGCAATCATTTTTGAGCGAGTACGATGTAAAGGTTATAAACAACGGAATTAATCTCGATATTTTCAAACCGACAGAGAGCGATTTCCGTGAGGAATATAGTTTGCAAGATAAAAAAATTGTGTTAGGTGTTGCATCCGGTTGGAATGATCGAAAGGGATTAGATGTATTTATTGAGCTTGCAAAAACATTGGACAATAACTACAAAGTGATTTTGGTCGGCACCGACGAAGATGTTGAAAAAATACTTCCGGAATCTATTCTCTCCATTCACAGAACACATAACCGGACAGAACTTGCAGAGATATATACTGCGGCAGACGTGTTCGTGAATCCAACATGGGAAGAAAACTTCCCTACTGTAAATATTGAAGCATTGGCTTGTGGAACCCCTGTTGTAACATTCAAGACCGGTGGAAGTCCTGAGATAATCGACGAAAACACCGGCTTTGTCGTTGAATACGGGGATTTTTCCAAAATAAAAAACGCAATCCTATGTATTCTTGAAGATAGTAGAATCAAGCCTGACGATTGTTTGTATCGTTCAAAAAAGTTTGATGCCACACATAAGTATCGCGAATATGTTGATTTATATAATGATTTGCTTCAAAGGAGATAAAGAGAATAGTGGCTATATATTTATTGTATGTAATGTCCCCTGTTATTGTGTGGATACTCATGAATATAATCAACACAAAATCAATCAATTACGATGACAGGAGAAAGAAAAACTATATTATCATTTGTGGAATAATTATGGCTCTCATGATCGGACTTCGATATAAGGGAGTCGGCTCCGGTGACACTGCTGTTTATTACAACAACTGGGAAATGATTTCAAGGGTATCTTGGAGCGATTTGCCTG
>CAZSIY010000166.1:0-3911 GCA_964606825.1 uncultured Oscillospiraceae bacterium
ATATACTGCTTTGTGTCATTTCCATTAACTTTTTTGTACCAAAAAACACCCTGCGAGATGCTTTTCATTAACTTATCTTGCTTTATTCTCATAATTTGTTGTGCGCGCGATTTTCACAAAAATTGTCATTAAATATTGTAATTCTGAAATATTTATGGTACTATGTACGCAGAACATTGCGTAAAAGGTGGTTTTTATGGAGACAAAAATGACAGACAATTCGACGCTTTGCATAAGCGGCGTAAAAGATTTTGACCTTATGCATACGTTTACCTGCGGGCAATGCTTTAGGTGGCATAAAAATGACGACGGTTCGTATTTCGGAGCGGCGTTTGGAAAAGCCGTGAGGATAAAAAAAGAAGGGGAGAGCGTGTTTATTTACAATACGTGCGCTGAGGATGAGGATTTGTGGATTGATTATCTTGATTTAAACCGAGATTACTCTGCCATAAAGAAAACCCTTTCCGCCGACAGATACGTTTTTGAAGCAATGAAATTCGGCGGCGGTATTCACATATTAAATCAAGATATTTTCGAATGTTTAATTTCATATATAATATCTGCTCAAAACCAAATACCGAGGATATCAAAAACTGTTGACGAAATAAGCAGGCTTTACGGAACGCCTTGCCGTTTGGAAAACGAAACGGTGTACGCTTTTCCGACTCCCGAACAGCTAAAAGATGTAAGCGAGCGGGAATATGAAAATTTAAAAACCGGCTACCGCGCGCCGTATATTAAAGATGCGGTGTCGCGAGTGCTAAACGGCGATACCGACCTTGAAAAGATAAAAAACATGCCCTACGCCGAGGCGAGAAAAGAGCTTTTAAAGGTAAAAGGAGTAGGCCCGAAAGTTGCGGATTGCGTGCTTTTGTTTTCCGCAAAATGCTCCCGAGCTTTTCCGGTGGACGTGTGGGTGCAAAGAACAATGCGCACCTTGTATTTTGACTTTGATGCAACCAACCGCCAAATAGAAGAAAAAGCAAAAGAGATTTTCGGTGAATATGCCGGTTTTGCACAGCAGTATTTGTTTTATTACGCAAGGGAAAACGGCGGAATTGCTAAATAAAGGCAATGGTTATACTTGTGCCTTTGCCAGTCTCGCTTTCAAGGGAGATTTTGGCGTTGTGATGTATTGCGCCGTGCTTTACTATGGCAAGACCGAGGCCTGTTCCGCCTGCCGATTTTGAGCGGCTTTTGTCCACTCTGTAAAATCGTTCGAAAATTCTATCTTGTTCCGTTTTCTCAATGCCTATGCCCGTGTCGCGCACCGAAAGCGCTGCGCCGTTGGCTGTTTTAGTTACGCAAATGTTTACGGATCCGCCGGGATTGTTGTACTTTATGGCGTTGTCGCAAAGGTTGTAAATCATTTCGTCGAGAATTTTTTCGTTTCCGTTCACATAGGTGTTTGTGCCTGAAACATGCATGGAAATGCCGCCTTTTTTCGCAACGGGTTCAAGTCTATTTGCGATATTTTGGGAAAGCGAGAGTAAATCAACGTTTTCTTTTGAAAATACATCGCTTTTTTCGTCGAGTTCGGAAAGTTTTATAATATCGCCCACAAGGGTTATAAGGCGGCCCGCCTCTTCGTATATGGCGTTTGAAAAGTCGATTACGGTGCCGGGCGGAGTGTCGCCTGATTTCATTATTTCGGCAAAACCCGAAATTGAGGTGAGAGGGGTTTTAAGCTCGTGCGAAACGTTTGATGTAAACTCTTGCCTCAAAAGCTCGCGCTTTGCGCTTTCAGTAATGTCTATTATCACAACAACCGCGCCTATTGTTTTTTCGTTTCGGCGCACGGGGTTTGCAATAAGATTGTAAGTTTTTTCCTTAAGATGCATTGTGTTCTCCGTACGACTGCCGTTAAGGGATTTTTTAATAACTTCTTTTAAATCTTTTTTTCTGTTTAAATTGAGAATATTATTTTTTTCAATGTCTTTTATTTCAAGTAAATTGAGTGCCGCACTGTTGTACGAAAGAATTCTTGCATCTTTGTCTATCACCAAAAATCCCTCGTTCATGTTTTCGCATATAAGGCGAAATTCCTCGCGGCTTTTTTCGGCATCTTTTATTTGACGGCTTATTATCTTGTTTTGTGCGGTTATTTTTTTTAAAAGCGGTGATAGCTCGTCATATGCCTTGTTGATTTCGGGATTGTCGAGATCCAAAGAATTTATGGGTTTTATAATGGAATTTGAAACTTTGTACGACAAAATCAAAGAAAATGCAAGCGCTATGGCAATTATGCAAATAAGCGGCTGTAAAAGACCCATTAAAATCGCAACAACCGAGTTTTGCGTTGCGCAAATGCGTAAAATGTTTCCGTTTTTAAGTTTTACGGCATAGTAGAGCATTTTTTTTGAAAGTGTGTTGGAATAGCGTTCGCTTTTTCCGGAACCGTAAAGTTTGGCATCTTTAAATTCTTTTCTGTTTGCATGGTTTTCAAGGCTTTCAGCATCGGAAACGGTGTCTTCAATAACAGTTCCGTCGGGCGAAATAAGCGTAATTCGCTTACTTTTGTTTTTAAAGCCGCTCAAATAATTTTCGGGATTTATTTCAATTACGTAGGCTATGTATTCCGCCTCGCTTTCAAGTTCAGAGAAAACTTGCTTTTCAAAGTGATTGAAAAGTATGCTGAAAACCATAAAAAAACTAATGGCAAGCACAAGCATGGAAGTGAAAAAAGAAGATTTGAAAATTTTATTGCTCATAGTCATCAGCTCCGAGTTTGTAGCCTATGTTTTTTATGGTTTTTATTAAATCGCCTGCTGATTTTAATTTTACGCGAAGTTTTCTTATATGTACGTCGAGAGTGCGGGATTCTTCGTAAAAATCGCCCCATACGTGCGTAAGAAGAGTGTCGCGCGATACAACATTGCCCTTTGCTTCAAGAAGCATTAAAAGCAGGGAATATTCTTTAAATGAGAGATTTATATTTTCTCCGCATACGCGTATAATGTGCTTTTCGGGGTTTACGTAAAGGGAATTTACAGTGTATTCATTTTCGGCGTTTGTTTTTTCGTATCTTCTTAAAACGGCGCGCACGCGCGAAACAAGTTCCGTCATTCCGAAAGGCTTTGCAATGTAGTCGTCTGCGCCCATGTCAAGCCCGGTTACCTTGTCGAATTCGCTTCCTTTTGCGGTAAGCATTATAATGGGAATATCTTTGTGCTTTTTGTCGGATTGGAGTTTGCTTAAAATAGAAAGGCCGTCTTCTTCGGGGAGCATAATGTCTAAAAGGATCAAGTTTGGCACATTTTCGGACAAACTTTTCCAAAATTCGCCCGGGCACGAAAAGCCTTCTATTTCGTAGCCTTCTTTTTCGAGTGCGTAACACACGAGTTTTCTTATGTTGTCGTCATCTTCCACCAAATAAATCATATTTATCACATCCGAATTTGTATTATAATCAGTGTATCATAAAATCTTTGCAAATTCAACAAAAAAATTCAACAAAAAATTTCAACCGAATTTTCCCGTAATGTAATCTTTTGTTCGTTTGTCCGACGGGGAAGAGAACATTTTGTCGGTGCTGTCGTATTCTATGATTTCTCCCATGAGAAAAAATGCCGTTTTGTCTGCTATTCTCGCGGCTTGTTGCATGTTGTGGGTAACCATGATTATTGTGTAACTTTTCTTAAGCTCTGTTATCAGCTTTTCGATTTTTGAGGTTGATATGGGGTCTAAGGCGCTTGTGGGTTCGTCCATTAAAATGATTTCGGGTTCCACCGCCAAAGCTCTGGCTATGCAAAGGCGCTGTTGCTGACCGCCGCTCATGGAAAGCGCACTTTTTTTGAGCCTGTCTTTACATTCTTCCCAAATTGCCGCCTGCTCAAGCGAATGTTTTACGATTTCGTAAAGTTTCGTTTTGGATTTAATGCCGTGAATTTCGGGGCCATAGGCAATGTTGT
>CAZSIY010000167.1:0-3889 GCA_964606825.1 uncultured Oscillospiraceae bacterium
GTTCAAAAAGGCTATTTGACAGCGGAAACAATTATTTGCAGAACAGCGAATATGACAAGGCAGAACATGTTTTCAATCAGCTTTTGTCATTAAATCCACAAGATGCGGAAATCTATTGGGATTTGGTATTGTGTAAGTACGGTGTTACATATGTTAAAGATCCCAAAACGCAAAAGTATATTCCCACTTGCAATAGGACGCATTACACGCCCATTTTTTCTGACGAAAACTATAAAAAGGCCGTAGAATTATCCTCCGGTGAAAGAAAGGCACTTTTTGAAACCGATGCGAAAACGATTGATGCTATTCAACGTGGCATCATTTCGGTTTCAAAAAAAGAAAAACCTTTTGACATTTTCATCTCATATAAAGAAACAGACCGTAACGGCAACAGAACAAAAGACAGCGTTGTTGCCCAAGAACTGTACGAGAAACTTGTCGAAGCCGGTTATAATGTGTTTTTCTCAAGAATTACGCTGGAAGATAAAATAGGTTCAAAGTATGAGCCGTATATCTATGCGGCACTTTCCTCAAGCAAAGTCATGCTGACAATCAGCTCAACAAAGGAAAATATTGAGGCTCCGTGGGTAAAAAATGAGTGGAGTAGATTTTTAACCTTAAGACAGGAAGATACATCAAAAACTCTTATTCCACTCTTTTTTGAAATGTCGAAGGAAGAACTACCTCACGAGTTCTCGATTTTTTTCGCACAGGATATAGGAAAAGAAAACTACGAGCAAGACTTAATTCGTGGAATTAAGAAATTGATTCCACTTCCCGTTATGATGGCTGCGAAGCGAAAAAAGCGCAGAAAGCGGGCAAAAATCATTTCCGTAATCGCAGCAAGTATTATTTTAGTTGCAGGAGTAGCGACCATTCCGTTTATAAAAGATTATAGTGAAAACATAAGTGAGTATAATAATGCAATGTCGCTTTATGGCGACGGAAATTATGATGAAGCAAAAGAAGCATTTATACTACTTGATGACTTTAAGAACTCAAATGAAATGGTTAAAGTCTGCGACTACGATATGGCAATGCAACTCTATTATGATGGTAATTATCCGCAAGCTGCGTGGGCATTTAGAGATATGGATGAATTTAAGGATTCTTCGAAAATGCAAAAGCAAGCCGAACTTGCGTGGAGAATCCGTTTAGCTAATGTTGCAACCGACGATCTTGATGAGTATTCAAACAGCTATTATGTAATAAATGAAAACGGGACGGTAAACGAAATTGATGGCACTGCAAATTCAAATCTTTCTATAGAAAAGCACGGAAAAATAGTTTCTATAACTCCATCAGCCGAAAAACTGTATGCACTACACGAAGACGGATATGTAAGTAATATCAAAGAAAACAATAATTTATCGGATGATTCGGAGTGGCACGATATTGTAAAAATATCAAGACAGTTTGCTGCTACCAACATTGCACTTCGAGCTGACGGAACAATGCTGTACGGCAATACCATATCTGAATACGGAGGCAATGATGATTGGGTAAAGGAGATCGAAAAATGGACAAATATTGTTGATTTTGAGGTCTACTATGATGGCGGACTCGATTATTCAAGCGGAATAGGTGCCATTATCGGTATAAAATCCGACGGGAGTCTTTGTGCGGTATATAACGATGATAATGACGAACGAGAGAATTATACCTATGGGTTTCAAAGCACATTAGGTGCATTTACGTCAGATGATTTGAATGGCATTGTTAAAGAATTCAACAATATCAAATCGTTATATTTTGGAATTGATAGGAACAGTACCGGTAGCCCAATTGAAATCTACGCTACAACGAAAGACGAAAAATTAGTCACTTATAAAAACGGCACAATTGATACTTCTGATATGGGAGATTTATATAAAATTGTCAGTTACGATTTCGCTTTGAAAAGAAATGGTGATTTAGTAAAACAATCTAAAGATAAAATCGTTTTACATGATATTATAAAGGTGTGTAAAACCAATCATTACACTTTTGCAATCACACGAACGGGAAATGTTTACCTTGGTAAATATTCTATAGTTGAGCAGGCCACAAAATGGGAAAAAATCAATGTTAAAACCAAAGTACATGAGGAATGGATTTCGGAGTTGAACTAATATGAAATGTAAACTTTGTGGCGGTGAGTTGCTTTTTCAAGACGGCGTATATGTCTGTAAAAATTGCAATAATACCTATCAATTAGATTACGGATTTGAAAATACCGATGTATATATTTGTTATACAGAAAGCAATGCACAGGGCGGGCGCACAAAAGACAGTGCCATCGCTGATGAACTTTATCAAAAATTAAGCCATAAAAAAGTGGAAACTTTTTATGAAAGAAAATCTGCTGCAACATTATACGGTGATGATTTACAAGCGGCTAATTATCAAGCAATTTATCATGCAAAAATAATTATCATTGTTGGTACTACTACAGACTATTTTGATATTTTGCTGTCAAAGTATGCCGAATATTTTAAAGAAAAAACAGTTATACCCCTATATGCCGATATTCGTCCGGAAAATCTCCCTCATACATTGCGGCAATTACAAGCATTAAACTTTGACTCAATCGGTGCAGATGCCGATCTGATTAAAAGAATTTTCACTCTGCTTGGGAAAGAAAATGATACAGAATTTAAGCCGGATGCCACTAAAAAGTCAAAAGCAAAGATCATTACAATATGTTCTGTTGTACTTTTGGCAATTGTCGGTGTTGCGACAGCCGCTTTGTTACATTTAAAGAGCTCGGTGATTGATAAATCAAATGAGCCAACTGACCAAGAGGTTTACGATAGTGCTCAAGCATTGTTGGATTCGGGAGATTATTTAGGTGCAGCAGATTTGTTTTTGACAATTCCGACATTCAAAAACAGCGCCAATTTGTGTAATGATATCTATGATAGATATGATGGTTATTATATCTCGACAGATGAAAACATAACTTTTTACATTAATATTCAAAATGCGTCGACTGCAGATTTTATTGTTGAAAAAACAGAAAACAGTAAAAAGGTGCGGCTTGAAGAATCTGCCGAACTAAACAATCGCACAATATCCGCCTCGTTTATTGACTCCCTAAACAACAGCGGTAAAATAACCATAATGCTGGATAATGAAAGCATTAATGTCACTACTGTTATAGATAACGAAAATGAAGTGCTTTCTGTTGGGAATCAAAGCACTATATTCAAAGTAATTGATAAATCCGATCGACCTATTGAGCAAAGTATGACATCGGACATATTGATGCAATGGACAAAAAACAAAACGTATTTGGACAGTTTAAAACAAGCCGGTTATCAAATGGAGTTTTATAAAACTGTGACAGCCGGCGGTGGAATTAATGAGCACTTTGCAGTTTATAAAATTAAAAATACGGATATAAAACTTTTATTAGCCGATTTTGATTTGGCATCTACAAATTCTTATATGGAAATTGAAAATAACATATTAAAGGATTTTTATGTTGTCGGAATTATTGCACCGGCAGAGGTTGCTGTTCCCCAAAAAATCGGTAATATTTCCCGCGTGTATGAAGATAACAGTGTTTTATACATACCTAAAGTTGAAGAGTTTATGCTAAATGAATTGGATTCGAATTCGTTTGAATATTGTACTTATTTTTGGTTTAACGATAGTTTACCCGAAACAACTATCGAAAGTGACACTTTGATAGGAATAACCTCTAAAACTTTAATAGGCGAAAATTATAATTTGGTCAAGGAATATTCGATCAGAGATTTTTCATCGGCTTCTGCTATTTCCCAATTTAAAACCACTCATTCCGACAGTACTCAAAATTATTATATTTCAGGAGTTGTTGAAGCAAGTAATGAAAGCAGTGATTTGATATGTGTTCGATGCCGCTGTCCCGATTGTCAGTATAAGT
>CAZSIY010000168.1:0-2034 GCA_964606825.1 uncultured Oscillospiraceae bacterium
GTACATCTTCGTCAATCGCTTTTATATCATACAAAAATGTATCCGTAAAAGGAATCACTTTTTCAATAGCTGATTTTGAAACAAATCCGCATGTATCAACAGCGGTGTTAATTCCGTTTTTCTTTAATCTTTTAAGCAATTCCAAGCAAAAATCAGCCTGGCATAAACATTCTCCTCCTGATAGCGTAACTCCGCCGCCGCTTGATTCATAGAATTCTTTATCTTCAAGCAGTATTAGCATTAATTCATCCTCAGAATATTTTTTTCCGTAAAATTTTATAGCCTCGCCCAAACAAACATTTTCGCAAATTCCGCATTTTAAGCAGTTTTCTCTTAAAAATATGTGCTTTCCGTCATAAAATCCATGTGCATTGTTTTCACAAACAGTTACACACTCTCCGCAGTTGACACACTTTTTCTCATAATAACCCAAAATATGAGTAAAGCCTATGCTTTCAGGATTGTGACACCACTTGCAATTAAGCGGACAGCCTTTAAAAAATACCGTCGTTCTTATTCCATCGCCGTCATGAACGGCAAATCTTTTAATGTCAGATATGATTGCTTCCATGTTCATTACTCCTTTGATTAAAGCTTTTTGAATTTAAACGGCACTTTTCCTCCGATACCGGCATCATATAAAAAAGTAAATCCGGCATTTTTATCATTGACATCAGCTCCAAATGTTGCTGTGGTTATTGCAAGATACTCCATATTTTTACCTGCAAAAGAACAACTGACAGGAATGTTTGCCGGCACGATAATTGTATTTTTAACCGTTAATTTTATCGCATCAATAACAACAATGTGACCACTACCCCAGCACGCAGCATAAATATCGCCATTTTCCGCAATGCAAAACCCGTCAACCCCCGGCAGTGAAACCTTTCGCCCGGAAGAAAAAATTTCGCCCGAAACTTTATCGAAATAATATTCTATGATAATTCCAGTATCACTGTCAGTATGGTAAAACATTTTTTTGTTCGGGGACCAACCAAGAACGTTGGAAAGACTTAATCCATCAAGCAATGTTCTTACATATCCATTTTTATCTATCGAGTACAGCTTTCCGTCAACTTGATTAGAAATTCCAAGTCGTTTGCTGCTTTGTGTACCCACATATATTCTTCTATCAGGTCCAACTTTCATATCGTTGGCGTTTTTTATATTGAATGTTGCAGTATCATATAAAGGTGTGATGGTATTGTTTTTTTCAAAATTCCAACTCCGTTATTATATGACACAATCAGGTCATTATTCTCCGAAAAACATATTGCCGCACAAGGCACAGGCGTTTTTAGTATTTTTACGGTATTTATATATATATCATAAATTAGAATTTCATTTTCCATACCGTTTGTGGTATAAAGTTTTTGTTCGATATCATTCCAAATCGGACATTCACCGATAACGGATTTTTTATCAGTCATTTTTTTCATTAAACATTCTCCGCTCTTAAAATATATGCGTCTTGTTCTTCTCTGCTCATGTTATTCCAAAGAGTGTTCCATCCGCATACCCTTACTTGCAAATTTTTATATTTTTCGGGATTTTTCTGTGCATCACGCAATGCGTTTACGTCAAATATGTTAAACTGCATAGATTGTCCCCCTTCTTTTAAATACACCATCAAAAGTGTCTTAAATATATTAAATCCACCATCTCCGTCCACAGCACTCGGATGCAACATTATATCAACGCAAAATGATTCATGATAATTCTCCGGATTAAGTTTTACTGCAGATTGAATTACTGCAGTCGCACCGTTTTTATCCATGCCCTGTACCGGACTCGCATTTTTTGACAGTTCTTCGCCTGATTTTCTTCCATCCGGCAATGCCCCCGTTTTTTTTCCTTGAACTATAAATGCACGCGCCGAATGAAGTATTGCTTTATAAAATCCTCCTCTCGCATTTGGAACATTATTAACTTTGTTAGCAAAAAAATTTGCCATTGCAGAAGCATAAATGTCTGCTTTGCTATTGTTATTTCCGTATTTACAAGGTGATTTTTTGATTTTTAGCTGTAAAACTT
>CAZSIY010000168.1:2044-3792 GCA_964606825.1 uncultured Oscillospiraceae bacterium
CTTCATATCCCATCCAATTTAATTCCAAAGCCTTTGCAAGTTCAGATAAAGTTATCTCACATTTTTCAAAAACAAATTCCTTCACAGCCATAATGCTATCGACAGCACTAGCAAAACCGCAGTTTAGCATCGCACTGTTATTAAATTTAACACCACCTCCATATCCGTCTTTTCCGTTTTTTAAACTTGTTTCAATCGTTGCTGAATAAATAGAGGAAGGATTTACAAATGTCAAAAATCTTTCGGAATCATTTGTAATTTTTATACTTTGTTCTATCAGGTTTTCCCATTGTTTCAAAAAAGCAAAATAAAAGTCGTCAAAACTTTTAATATCGCCTATTGTTCCGGTTTTTACGCCTATCTGTTTTTGAGTGTTTACATCAAATCCGTTGGTAAATACATATTCCACCGCTTTTGCAGCATTAACATATCCTGATGATGCGGAAACTTCATTTGCCCTTACTCCTGTTTCATAACAGCCTCTAATGTCATAATTCATTGCTTCATCATATGTTGCACCATATCCCATCATTGCTTTTATCATTGCCGGTTCACAGCAAAACACAATGCTGGCGTTTTTGCGACGCACCATATCGAAGGCTTTATTTAAAATCAAGTCGGGTGTATTATCATTTATTTTCAGTTGAATTTTCGGATTATAAATATCAAGTTTATCGTATACTTCCAAAATAATTAAAGATAATTCGCTATATTTTGTACTTCCATCAAAATTTGTTCCGCCCATATAAAACGGCTGTCCCCAATAATTTCCTATTGCAGACCATTGCATAAAAAAATACGACAAAAATTCTTGAATGTCATCTTTTGTATATTTGCCGTTCGCTATATCGTTTTCGTAAAAACGAAGCAAAGAGCTGTCAAGTCCGTTGCCCAAAGATCGAACCTGATAGTTGTCTATTGATTCGGAAATAATGAAGTATATGTAAATCAGTTGCAAGGCATCATAGAAATCTGTAGGTGCACCGTCACGAAGATTCTTCAAACAAGACGAGATCTTGTTTGCTTTTTCAAATGTTTTTCTTGTAGCAATACAGTACATTCTATCAAGCAGTTCTATAATAGCTGTATATTCTATTTCTATACTTTCGAAAAACGCTGAAACTTCATCGGTTAGCGTACCGTTTTTCTTATGTTCTGCTTTATAATAACGAGCCCTTTCTCTGATACCCACGAACCCTAAATTCATCAAGGATTCCCAATCAGGGACAACATGATCATAGTCTGTCCATATCATTACAGCACCTGAATTATTAAAATCATCAGCCAAATCAACTAACCTTTCATCTCTTAATTTCAGAGATTGATTTTCCCATTTTGAAGATGTTACAGAGCTTGCTAACCTATTTAAAGAATATAACCCTACAAAATAATCGTGCTCATTTATATAAACACGTTCATTTTCCAATACAAATTGGATAGCCTTGGCCTTTGCTATCGGATGGGGCAGTTTATCGTTCTCATTGTTAAGCCTTTTAAGTCCCTCCACTATATCATTATCATCTAATCCGCTGTCTGCAATATACCCAACTCCGTGATAAGCCCTCCTGTCAAAAGGATCGAATTTATCATCAGGATTGTGGTATTTTCTTTCAATATAATATCTGTCGTTTTCTGTTATCATAAAACCATCACCTCTCTGCTTCATTTTATAACAGAAACAAACTTTTTTCAATAGACTATTCTTTTATTATTGACTATTTCTAAAATAAACGTTATAATAATTATGG
>CAZSIY010000169.1:0-3767 GCA_964606825.1 uncultured Oscillospiraceae bacterium
TCCGATGCCCATTCGGAAGAGGCGGCATCTATTGCTATTTTAAAATCGTTTTTCGTGTTATACCCCGCCTTTTCAATGGCTTCGCATATGATTTCAAGGGCATCTTCGTCTTTTTCGAGCGACGGCGCAAACCCGCCCTCGTCGCCAACACTTGTGGAAAGTCCGCGTTCTTTGAGTATTTTTTTGAGGCTTTGAAACACCTCGGCACACCATGTGAGCGCCTGTTTGAAGTTTTCGGCGCCTATCGGCATTATCATAAATTCTTGAATGTCGATGTTGTTGCCCGCGTGAGCGCCGCCGTTTAAAATGTTCATCATAGGCACCGGAAGCTCGTTTGCAAAACAACCCCCGATGTATTGGTAAAGACCCACGCCGAGCGCTTTTGCCGCCGCTTTCGCGCACGCGAGTGACACGCCCAAAATCGCGTTTGCGCCAAGGTTTGACTTGTTTTTTGTGCCGTCGAGGGTGCAAAGCACGCTGTCGATTAAAATTTGATCCAAAACGTTCATGCCCACGAGCTTTTCGGAGATGATGTTGTTCACGTTTTCAACGGCCTTTTGAACGCCTAGACCGCAAAAACGCTCTTCTCCGTCGCGAAGCTCCACCGCCTCGTACATGCCCGTGGAGGCTCCGGACGGCACCGCCGCCCTGCCCACAAATCCGCCCTCGGCGATAACTTCCGCTTCTACGGTGGGGTTGCCTCTGGAGTCCAATATTTCCCTTGCGAAAACGTCTACGATTTCAATGAACTGCTTCATATTTATCCCTCCAAAAGAAAATACACCGCTCTTTTGAGCGATGTATGTATTTTATCCCTTTAAAAGAATAATATTCTATTTTACTATTTCGTTTGAGTCGAGCATTACGGTAACGGGGCCGTCGTTTAAAAGCTCCACTTTCATGTCCGCTCCGAAAACGCCCGTCTTCGGCTCTTTGCCCGTAATTTGAGCTAAAATCGAATTGAATTTTTTGTAAAATTCGTTTGCCGTATCGGGGTTCATTGCCCCTGTAAATGACGGCCTGCGCCCTTTTCTGCAATCGGCATAGAGCGTAAATTGACTTACCGAGAGCACCTCGCCGCCGATATCTTCAACCGAGAGGTTCATTTTCTCGTTTTCGTCCTCAAAAATTCTAAGTCCCGCCATCTTTTTTGCCATGGGTTCAAGCAAATCTTCGGTGTCGCCATCGCAAAATCCCACAAAAGCCAAAATGCCTTTTTCTATGCTTGAAAAAAGCTCGCCGTTTATCGTAACCGACGCGTTTTTCACGCGCTGAATAAGAATTCTCATTTCTTTTTCACCTTGCTTGCAAGCACCCCGTGAATAGCAACGCTTCCCGCAAAGAAAAGTCCGGTAAGCACCATGAGAGTTCTGAAAACTATGGTTGCCCAGTTTGTAATGTGGAATTTTACGTATAAAAACGCGGGCATGTTGAACATGAACATAAATCCAAATCCCATGAGAATAAAATAAACCACATATTCGAGCAAATAGGATTTTTGGCGCTTTACCGCCCTATACGCCATAACGGCGGCAGATGCCCATACCACAATTGCGCACACGCGCGAGCACGATGTGGTGAATTCGGGAAGAGCGGCGTTTTTCATGCCCATGTATATGAGCATAAGAGCCACAAAGCAAATCATCGCAACCGATGTGCTCACGAGCATTAAGTTTGAGTGAAGTTCTTTTGATAAATTGTTTTTATTTGTATTTTTCATTTTATTCCTCCGACAGTCGGGCAAACTTCTACCAGTCGCCCAATTCGTACATTATGGCGGCAACTGCCGCAATTGGCGCAGTTTCGCACCGCAAAATTCTTGGCCCCAAAGTGACCGTTTTTATGTTGTTTTCTTCGGCAAGTGCAATTTCCTCGTCGTCAAATCCGCCCTCGGGACCGATTATTATGTTGATATCGGAAATCGGCGCAGTGCCTTTCAACACGCTCTTGAGCGTTGTCGTTTTTTCGTTTTCGTAAGGCAAAATGTTAAGAGCCTCGCCGAAAGATATTTCTTTCAGCATGTCGCCGTATCTCATGGGTTTTGAAACCACGGGAACTTTGGAGCGCTTGCTCTGTTTTGCCGCTTCAAGGGCGATTTTCGAATATCGCGCATCTTTGTTTGAATTTTCGCGCAATTTAACTACTGTGCGCTTCATAACCACCGGAACTATGCGATTTACGCCGAGCTCGGTGCATTTTTGAATGATAAGCTCCAGCTTGTCGCTTTTGGGAAGTCCTTGATAAAGCGTTATGTTTAAGGAACTTTCCGAGGCGCTTGAAGTTTTTTCGTCTATTGCGGCCAAAACCTCTTCTTTTGATATCTCGGTGATTGTACATTCGTAGTCAAATCCGCATTGGTCGCATGCGCTTATTTTGTCGTTTGGGCGCAAACGGAGCACGCGCGAAATGTGGGCAACGTCATCACCGATGATTTTAATATTTTTATCGTCTGCCTGCGACGGATCTATAAAAAATCTGTGCATCAGCCGCCTTCTTTCTCTGTTTTTTAGGGCGTAAAAGCCGTGTAGTGCTTAAACGCAGTAGGTAGTGAAAAGTGCTTATGTGTAAGCTTATGCGCCGTGGTGCAAAGCGCTTATTGCGCCTTATTTAGCCAGGAGAAAAAAAGCCTTGCTCGCAAGGGAGCTTTTTTACGACGCCCGCCAAAAAGCACATAAACAAAACGAAGTTTTGTAGGCGCAATTTATGCGCCGTGGTGCAAAGCACTTATGTGCTTATTATAGCATAGGTTGAGGTACTTATGCAAGTGCTTTTTTAAAAATATGTGAAAACATTTGAAAAACATTTACCAATTGCACCGTTTTAATACCTCATTTAAAAAATCCCCTTCAAAAAACGCATATTTGCCAAAAGATGTACAAATCTCATTGCAAATCGTCAACTTTTTATCAATCGCACTTGACAATTCGCAAGAATAATTATATAATAATGATACTAAGCTGGATTATGGGGTATTGTTTGCCTTTTAATTTTGATGCTTGTTATTACAGAATAGAGGAGTTTTTGCGGTGCGGGTTATTTCCGGCTCGCTCAGAGGTTTAAAACTGAAAAGTCCCGAAGGCCTTGACACGAGGCCAACTCTCGACAGAGTGAAAGAAGCACTTTTCAGTATGCTTTTCGACAGGTTTTCCGACGCTTTTGTGTTGGACCTTTTTGCGGGAAGCGGAGCTCTGGGCATAGAAGCGCTGAGCCGCGGTGCGGCGCATTGCACTTTTGTGGACAGCGGCCGTGAGGCTGTTGACGCGGTAAAATCAAACATTGAAAAAGCCAGGCTTGAAGACAGGTCGAAAATTGTCTTTGAAGACAGTGTGTCGTTTTTAAAAAAAGCGACTGCGCCCTTTGACATAATTTTCCTCGATCCGCCGTATAAAGCGGGTCTTTACGGCGAAGTTTTAAAAACCGTGAGGGAAAACCGCCTCTTAAAAGACGGCGGTGCGCTTGTTGCGGAGTGCGAAAGCACCATGAAGCTCGATACAGAGGGTTATACCGTTTTAAAAGACAAAAAATACGGCAAGGTGCGCCTTTATGTATTGGAGGTATCGGGATAATATGAAAACAATTGCAGTTTATCCGGGCAGCTTTGATCCCGTGACCAACGGCCATATCGACATTATTCGCCGTTCAAGCAGAACGTTTGACAAAGTGTATGTGGCAGTGCTCGTAAACAGCTCCAAAACGCCTATGTTTTCCACCGATCGCCGAATGGAATGGATAAAAAGGGTTACAAAAGATTTAGACAATGTTGAAGT
>CAZSIY010000170.1:0-3715 GCA_964606825.1 uncultured Oscillospiraceae bacterium
CGCTACAAGTTCCGACAAAGTGTCTTCGCCCGAAAAATCCATCATGGCAAATTCTTCGTCAAAAGATGCTTTTTCGCTTTTACCAACCGACAGAAAAAGTGAATTATCTTTTGCAAAAATATCCGCCCGTTCGCAACAAACAGGCGAAACCGATGCAAAATATCGCAAAATCGCAATAAAATCTTCCATGTCGCTCACACTTAAAATTTTGTCTGCTTCGTCGCAAACAATATCATATGTTTTTTTCGCAAAATCGCGACACATAAAATAAAAAAATCCGCTCAAATTGACGTTTCCGCCATGTTTCAAATAAATATAAAGCCTTCCCGTAAGTTCGCTGAATTCGTCATTTGCCGCTACCGCTTTTACTATGAGCGACCGCTCTTCACGGCTGAAATTGGGATATTCGTTACGCAAAATTTCATTTGCTATTTTCTCAACTTCCGTCGACAATATATACACCGCCGCGGCACTGCATATTTCATAAAGTTTGTCGTTTGGGGCATATATTTCGACAAATCGTTTTTTGCCCGCAAGCTCCGTCTCGGCAAGCGGATTTATTCTTTTAACATCGTTTAAAAACTTGCTTGCTTTTATTTCGTCACAATCTGTAATAATTATCCTCTGCACAACTTTCTCACATCCTTTAGACGTATAAAATACCGTCGGCAGGCGATTTTGGCACCTGCGAGAATAGTATGTGTACATTTAAACAATTAATTCAAAATAATAATCGAACCGTAATCCGTTAGCGTTTCGTCGCCGAGCAAACAGATTTCGGTGCTGTGTTTTTCGCAAAAATCCTCAATTTTTTTGAAGTCGGGATGATTTTCTGCGTTTCCGAAGAAATAAACCGTTTCACCGCAAAAAAATGATGCTCCGCCGATAAATCCGTAATCAAATCCATCTAATAGAATATTCCCCGATTTTATCAAGAGGCAGTCAATATTCGCGCTTTCCGCGGCTTTTTTTACCGAAACATCGGAAGTTATAATCGCATTTTCTCCTATTCGGCATATACTGCATCCGCTGTAACCTTGCTTTATATTCAAAAAATCACCCCTAAACAGGCGTTTTATTTCATCATCGGTAAAATCGGTATTATGGAAAATACACTCCCCCACTTCCGATATATTATATGCCACATCGCCCGGGTAGGTACTTGACAAAGCGCTTTTTCCCCGAACAGGCTCTACGCCCGATGATTTTATAAACTCAAAATACGTATCGAAAAGCGTAGGTTCGCAAACAGCGTAGTTTCCAAAACGCGCAACTTGCATATCCGCGTGATAGGCGAGCGACGGCAAAACTTTTTCATTTTTTACGGTTTTAAAAAGTTCAAATCCTCTGTTTTTAAGATCGACACATATATTTTTGCTCAAATTACCCGCCGCCAACACTTTCATAAAATTCACCACTTCGCACAATATCGAATATAATAAATCAACAACCGACACAAGATGTCAGTTGATAATATATCCTGCGAGTCTGCATTTTTAGGTTCGCAGGAATTGTTTTACTGCTCATTTAAAAGTATATCGTCAATTAAAAGCTCGTTGTACTCTTTCCCGCTGTCTATGCATTTTCCGCAATTGTCACATATTTTTCCCGGGTTCAAATCGCATTTTTCGCACTCACCGCAATTGTCACAAACTTTGTTTTCGTCCAACTCGCAAAAATGCCTGTCCGTCATTTGCCAACACCTTCTGTAAACTGGGCAGCAAGAGCAATCGGCAAACGCGCGCTTTCATATGTAAGGCCGCCTTGATAGTATACGATATACGGGTCTCTTATCGGGCCGTCGGCGCTGACCTCAATAGAAGCTCCGGAGATAAACGTACCAGCCGCCATTATTATGTCACTTTCATAACCGGGCATGGGGCAAGGCTCGGGCGAAACGTAGCTGTCTACCGGTGAGCCTTTTTGTATTCCTTTGCAAAAAGCAATCATTTTTTCAGGTGATGCGAGTTTTACGGAAGTTATTATGTCATTTCTCACATCTTTATAAGACGGAGTTACGGTATATCCGAGTTTTTCAAATATGTAACTACACAAAATTCCCGATTTTATGCTTTGGCAAACGGTGTGCGGTGCCAGGAAAAATCCCTGATACATCGACCTGTTTTGACCGAGAGTTGCGCCGCCCTCTCTTCCCGTTCCAGGGCACGTGAGGCGATACGACACAAGTTCGACATATTTTTTCTTTCCGGCAATATAGCCGCCGCTTTGTGCAATTCCACCGCCCGGATTTTTAATAAGAGAACCTGCCATAAGGTCTGCACCATGCTGTGTAGGTTCTGTTTTATCGGTAAATTCGCCGTAGCAATTGTCTACAAAGCAAACAATTTCGCTGTTTACACTTTTTACAGCCGAGGTAATCTCCTCTATTTGCGAAACGCTGAGCGACTCACGCCAAGCATAACCGCGCGAACGCTGAATTTCAACCATTTTCACGGAAGGGTCAATAGCTTTTTTTATACTTTCGATATCGGGTTTCCCGTCGCGAAGCAAAACTTCTTTGTAGTCAATTCCGAAATCTTTAAGCGTGCCCGTGCCCTCACCTCTTAAGCCTATTACTTCTTCCAAAGTATCATATGGTCTGCCCGTTACCGCAAGAAGAGTATCACCCGGGCGAAGTATACCGTAAAAGCAGGCGGCAATTGCCGTTGTGCCGTTTGCAATGCTATGGCGCACTATGGCATCTTCAGCTCCGAAGACCTCGGCATATATTTTATCGAGAGTATCTCTTCCGACATCATCAAAACCATATCCGGTTGTAATACCAAGATGAGCCTCGCTCACTTTATTTTTTTCAAAGCTGTTTAAAACTTTAAGAGAGTTATATCCGGCAACATCGTCAACCCGCTTTAAGTAAGGCGCACACTCTGTTTCCGCCTCTTTTATAAGGTCGCATATTTCAGAAGATATGCCGTAATTTTTCGTCAAATAATCAAACATGTTATCACCTAATTAATTTTATTTTTGCAAAATCACAAATCAATTTTATTGCCGATTTAACGTCGCCCATGTCAACACATTCGTGAGGTGTGTGAATGTATCTTGCGGGAATGGAAACAGCTCCGGTCATAGCTCCCGAACCCGCTGTATGAATTGCTCCGGCATCTGTTCCGCCGAAAGTTAAAACTTCATTTTGAACGGGAATTTCAAGTTTTGACGCGCTTATTTTCAGCGCATCGTTTACTTTTTTATGAGTTATAATCGAATTGTCCATGTATTTTATGCAAGGACCGCACCCAAGTTTTACAGCCATTTTGTTGCAATTCGGAGTGTCGCCGGTATCGGTAACATCTATCGCAAGTGCAACGTCGGGCTCAATTGCATTTGCCGCGGCTTTTGCGCCTCTTAGGCCAAGCTCTTCTTGAACGGAAAACACAAAATAGAGGTCGTTTTCACTGTTTTCAACTTCTTTCAAAACATTTAAAAGCACATACACGCCAACACGATCGTCCATCGCTTTTGAGCAAACTTTATTTCCATTTTCGAAAAACTCGCCGCAAAACACCGCGCTGTCGCCAATTGATACTTTTTTGCCCGCTTCTTCGGCAGACGAAGCTCCGATATCAATGTACATTTTTCCCAGCGAAAGCTCTGTTTTAAGATCAATTTTCTCTTCGTAGCCTATAACGCCGCGAGTGCCGTTTTCAAACTCAACGGTTTTATACAAACTGCAAAACGCTCCCACGCCACCTACGGG
>CAZSIY010000171.1:0-3670 GCA_964606825.1 uncultured Oscillospiraceae bacterium
AGCATCTGCCTTACAAGCAGAGGGTCATAGGTTCGAGCCCTATAACTCCCACCATTCAACTCATTCAGAAAATTGAATATTTGCTGGTGTAGCTCAATTGGCAGAGCAGCTGATTTGTAATCAGCAGGTTGCGGGTTCGAGTCCCATCACCAGCTCCATTATGTGGGGGGGTTCCCGAGTGGCCAAAGGGGGCAGACTGTAAATCTGTTAGCTATGCTTTCGATGGTTCGAATCCATCTCCCCCCACCAAAAAAGCATTTGCATTTTGCAGATGCTTTTTTTAGCTAAATGCGCATTCTGCACGCTAAATGCCATGCAACTAAATTGACATTGAAGTTAGCTAAAAGGCAAATTTAGCTTTGCACCGGAAGCGTAAAATTCAGCTCTTTTAAATATTGAACGTAGCCGAAAGTCAAAAACGTACTGAATATCTTCAGTACGTTTTTGGTGCAATTAACGCCATCAAAACCGATTTGCTTCTTATGTAACAATGGTTATTTGAGTTTTTCCACTTTAAATCTAAATATAGCATCATCGGAATACCAAAGCGGAAAGTTTGTATTCCAAATATTGTTGTATAAATTAAAGTATAAATCCTGTTTTAAATCATGTTCGTTATAATGAAGAAGTTTCCTACCGTAAGGTGCAACGAGCGCGGCATCAAGGGAATTAATCTGACATTCGCTGTTCCTTACACCGTTTTCAATTGCAGAGATTAGCGGAGAACCTACGATTTCCGAAGGTTTAATCCACTCGCCGAGTTTATGAAGCTCCCATTTTTCTTCAAATCGCTTAAATTTCAACCAGCATGCTTGCGGTAGACGCGAAGGCTTTTTGTTAAACCATTTTATCGCGATATCATCGTCATCAACAGTTAAGTAAAAATACGGCAGTCCGTATTTGTCTTTCTCTCTTTTATCGAATTCAAGCTTGTATACTTTGACATTCTCTTTCTTATATTCTTCCGTAGCTTTTGCGGTATAAATTCCGCCGGTATAATCGGGCAAACCGACTTTTGTATAATCCCAATTTCCCCAATCCTTATTTTCTTCGGTTATTTGCATATAGTCTTTTCTATATCTGTCATAATCTTTGTTATCAAAAATTTGCCAGCTTATCTCTATATCAAGAGGTTGGATATTATCGGATTTCACAAAACCGGATAGTTTTGGCATTTCAGTATCGTATGATGTCGTTATGCCTAAAACATTTTCCGCTTCGCGAACATAGTTTCGCTGTTCTTCCCATGATTTCTCTATAGTTTTTCGTTCTTCGGCACATTCCGGCATTTGTTCATGTGTATAATGAGTACTGTCTTTAAAGTACAACTTTATATCCATTCCCCATGTATGCTCCGGAATAAGCAACAAATTCTCATATAATTCTTCATTGATAACATTGTTTTTCACATATCTCAAGAGTTGTCTGTAACGGCTGAGTTTTTTCGGATCCGTTGCAGCACCGTGTATCCACGTATCTCCTATTTCGCCTTCAAATATCGGAATATCCTTTATTTGTTCGATACGTTCGGCAACTTCATTCAAAGTAGCGGCTTTGATTGAATAATCCGGAAATTCCGCTTGTATATCCCTGTAAATATTGATTATTTCTTCCTTTGACTGAGGTCCCATATTATCGTTTGTATGTGCAAAACAAACCACAAAATCATCAAATTCCGTTGTATATCCATACCCATGCTCATACATAACAATTATATCATCACTGCCGTTTTTCCATCGAAAAAGATTAGGTACGGGAGGTACGGGGGATACGGTATTGACTCCTATATGCAGAAATTTGAGTCCTTTTTTTCTCATAGGAGAAATCATACCTTTGGTATGTCCGGGAACATCTGTCATTTTTGCGCCAATGGTTTTTCGACCGAATTTTTTATCCAATTCAGCGGAAATATTTAATCCGAATTCAAATAATTCGGGAGTTAACAATTCTGTGTGAGTTGTAAACGGAAGACCATGCCAATTAAGTATTCCGTCTCGTATAGCCTGCTCTACTTTTCCCGTTTTATCTTCTTTTAAAGCCTTCCAAATCATCCATGAACCGACTGTCCATATAAAAGGCGTAGCGCTTTCTTTTAGTTCATAGCCAACCTTTATCGCATTGGGAATAAATACGTTCACATAGTTGTCAATGATATTTTTTGAATAATCGGTAAAGCCAACGTCGAGATGTGTTTTAAAAAGAACCAGAACTTCCTTATTTTTCATGCATTTTAACTCCTTTAAAACATATGTGTAGTTCATTATACACCTGCATTGAAACAATTACAAGTTAATAAATAGTAAACTATTGCTTGACAAATTCGATTTTATCAAATATACTATATAGTATATAATGCGGTGCGTTTATCGCAATGAGGAAAGAAGGTATTACAATGCTTAATTCAGAAAAGACAATGGAAAAAATTGTTGCGCTCTGCAAGGGCAGAGGTTATGTATATGCGGGTTCGGAAATTTACGGCGGCCTTGCAAACACATGGGATTACGGTCCTTTGGGCGTTGAATTTAAAAACAACGTAAAAAAGGCATGGTGGAAAAAATTCATTCAAGACACAAATCTCAACGTAGGTCTTGACTGCGCAATTCTCATGAACCCCGAAACATGGGTTGCTTCGGGCCACGTAGGTTCTTTTTCCGACCCTCTCATGGACTGCAAAGAATGTAAAGCACGTCACAGAGCAGACAAGCTCATAGAGGATTTTGCCCATGAAAAAGGCGAAGACATAGTGGTTGACGGTTGGTCAAAAGAAGAAATGGAAAAATATATTTCCGAAAACGGCATAGTTTGCCCGTCTTGCGGAAAGGCAAATTTCACAGACATAAGAGAATTTAACCTCATGTTTAAAACTTTCCAAGGCGTAACCGAAGACTCCTCTTCCACTGTTTACCTGCGCCCGGAAACAGCACAGGGAATATTTGTAAACTTTAAAAACGTTCAGCGTACATCAAGAAAGAAAATACCTTTCGGCATAGGTCAAATAGGTAAATCTTTCAGAAACGAAATCACACCCGGAAACTTCACTTTCAGAACAAGAGAATTTGAGCAGATGGAGCTTGAATTTTTCTGTAAACCCGGCACCGACCTCGAATGGCACGCATACTGGAAAAAATATTGCATGGACTTCCTCTTGAACCTCGGAATAAGAGAAGAAAACTTGAGATTTAGAGACCATTCACCGGAAGAGCTTGCATTCTATTCAAATGCCACTGCCGACATAGAATTTGTTTTCCCGTTCGGCTGGGGTGAACTTTGGGGCATTGCCGACAGAACCGATTACGACTTGAAACAGCACCAAGACCATAGCGGACAAAGCTTGGAATATGTAGACCCGGTTACAAACGAAAAATACATTCCCTACTGCGTAGAGCCGTCACTCGGAGCAGACCGCGTAGCGCTTGCATTTTTGGTTGAAGCATACGACGAGGAAAAAATCGGCGACAACGACACAAGAATTGTTATGCATCTCCACCCGGCGCTCGCGCCCGTAAAAGCGGCTGTTCTTCCCCTTTCCAAAAAGCTCAGCGACAAAGCTATGGAACTTTACGAAAAAATTTCCAAAAAATTCCCCTGCGAATTTGACGAGTCGGGTAGCATAGGAAAAAGATATCGCCGTCAAGACGAAATAGGCACACCCTGGTGCATAACTTATGAT
>CAZSIY010000172.1:0-3649 GCA_964606825.1 uncultured Oscillospiraceae bacterium
GGAATAGATGTTGCGGCAAAAATAGGTTCTACAGTTTGTGCTTGCGGAAATGGCGTTATAAAAGATGCCTACAAAGATGCACGCTTCGGTTATACCGTGGTTATAGAGCACGAAAACGGTATGAAAAGTATATACGGCAATCTCACCGGAATTAAAATGGCTAAAATCGGAAGAGATGTTTTGGGCGGTGATCCGATAGGAATGGTGGGGGATAGCGCTGTTTGTGAGGCATTGGACGACTCACATTTGCATTTTGAAATGAATTTAAACGGCGAGTATGTAAACCCGCTTGACTATTTTTCTTTGCAATAGGCAGTGGCAAGGTTAGTAAAATACTCGACTTTGCAAGTTTTTTGATTGTGTTAGATGTGTAAAGAGAATTTTGTCATGCATTTGTATTACAAATTTGTAAGTTGTATTTTTAAAGTTGATGTGATAGAATATTCTCAATGAGAAATGTCGCCCGCTGATTTATCGGCGGGTTTCAATGAAATTTCGGCGAAATTATGGAACATGCCCCTTATTATTTACAAAAGGAGATTTGTTAATGAACAAGAAAATCATATTTTTACCGCATGCTAATTTAAAATTGAAGAGTACATAAAAGATAAGCCGGGATTTTTGAAATTCATCACGAATGCTTCCGTGGCTCCCAACGGTCTTAAAATGCTTTTCCGTTCCGACTGCATGGCAAATCTTCTCATTTGGTACCTTATGGGCGCAACAGGGGGTCTCAGAGACGAGTCTATCAATATAAGGGCAGCTGCCGAAAAACTCGGCGAAACATTCGATAACCTCGATGTTGATTTCAACAATGCAATGTTCTCCCTTGCAAGTGCACGGGTTTCCGATTCGCGTTGGCCACCGCTCCCACAATCCCCCGGAAGATTTAACGGCGTAGCTGTAACAAAAAAGCTCCCGCGCATGCGAGAGCTTAAGAACTGCCTAAAAGAGGCTTGTTTGTTCCAATGAAGGATTATCTTCATCTTTCAAATAATATCCCGTTGCGGGGATATTTTTAGTCCTGTAATAATCGGGATTTTTAAGTTGAGCATCGCTCAAGAGCAAAGCCTTTGCGATAACACTTTTCTTTTTCATATTCATCACAATCACGCCCTGGGTATCGCGCGTGTTTTTTGGCGCAATAGATGCGGTGTTAAACACAAGCACCTTGTCAAGGTCGGTAAAGAGCGTAATGTCGGTATCTTCCGTGAGAAATTTTACATCTACAAGTTTGAATTTTTTGCAATAAGCGTTTATTAGTTTTTTACGATTTGTTTTTGTTTTGTAGCTTTCAAGCGGTACTTTTGCGCCGCGTCCGTTTTCGAAAATATACAAAAGATTTCCCGAATAATCCGAGGTGGGAATGGCAAATATTATTTTTTCGTCAGGCTCGGTTTCGATAATATTAGGCAAAAAATGTCCCCATTCACTTGCTTTACAATCGGCGATTTCGTGAATTTTAAGCTTATAGGCATTTTGCTTATCGCTTATCAAAATTAGGTCGTTTACATTCTCCGTTTCCCATTCGCAAATTATCTCATCGCCGTCTTTGAGTTTTTGTGCGCCGCTTGAACGCAAAGAAACCTGCGATATTTTTTTGAGATAATTCCCTGATGTAAGGAATATTTTAAGGTTGTAGTTTTCTATTGTTTCAACCTCGTTGTAGGGGGTGGCTTCTGAGTCGGAAACAATTTCCGTGCGGCGATCCACACCGTATTTTTTGATTATTTCTTTAAGCTCGAAAATAATGATTTTCTTTACCTCTTTATCGTCTTTTATAACCTTATCGAGGTATTCGAGTTCTTCATTTATGCCGTCTATATCTTTTAATCTGTTTAAGATATACTGCTTATTTAAATTTCTGAGCTTGATATCGGCAACGTATTCCGCTTGGATTTCGTCTATGTCAAATCCTTTCATAAGGTTCGGCACAACGTCGTCATCTTTTTCGGTATTTCTTATTATTGCAATCGCCTTGTCAATGTCTAAGAGAATTTTTTTAAGGCCTTCCAAAAGATGAAGTTTATGTGTCAATTTGTTTAAATCATATTTTGTTTTGCGTATAATACAATTTTTGCGGAATTTTGACCATTTTTCGAGTATTTCGCGTATTCCCATAACTTTGGGTACGTTACCGTCCAAAATATTAAAGTTACAGCTGAAGCTGTCTTCAAGTGTTGTGAACTTATAAAGTTTGTTCATGAGCGCATCGGGATCGGTATTTCTTTTAACGTCGAGCGTTATTTTAAGACCACTGAGGTCGGTTTCGTCTCTCAGGTCGGTTATTTCGCGGATTTTGCCTGCTTTAATAAGTTCCACAACCTTGTCTATTATTGCTTCGGCGGTGGTGCTGTAAGGAATTTCGTAAATTTCTATGCAATTGTTCTTTTTGTCATACCTGTATTTTCCACGGACTTTAAAACTTCCTCTTCCGGTGTTATATATTTGCCTTATTGTTTCCTCGTTGTAAAGAAGTGTTCCGCCTGTTGTAAAGTCGGGAGCGAGAAGGGTTTTTGTAATATCGCAATTTTCGTTTTTTAAATATGCGATAGTAGTTTCGCACACTTCACGCAGGTTAAAAGAGCATATGCAGTTTGCCATGCCTACGGCAATTCCCTGGTTGGGATTCACCAAAATATTTGGAAATGTAACGGGCAGTAATACGGGTTCTTTTAATGTTCCGTCGTAATTATCTGTAAAATCTACGGTGTTTTTGTCGATATCTTTAAAAAGCTCTTTGCTTATTTCGTCGAGTTTTACCTCGGTGTAACGCGATGCCGCAAACGCCATATCGCGAGAATAGTGCTTTGCAAAGTTACCTTTTGAGTCAACAAACGGGTGTAGGAGAGAGTCGTTTCCGCGGGTGAGGCGCACCATGGTTTCGTATATCGCCATATCACCGTGGGGGTTTAGCTTCATCGTTTGCCCTACAACATTTGCCGATTTCGTTTTGTTACCGGTGAGCAGGTTCATTTTATACATAGTGTACAAAAGTTTTCTGTGCGACGGTTTAAAGCCGTCAATTTCCGGAAGCGCACGGGAGATTATTACGCTCATTGCATATGGCATATAATTTTCTTTGAGGGTATCCGTTATTTTTTGGTCTGTATTAAACATTTACGATGCCTCCTTTCAGCTTAAATCGAGCATATCGAGATAGAGGTGGCCGTTTGTGGCAATATAGCTTTTTCTGTCGGCAAGGTTGTCGCCGAGCAAAAGGTCGAATATTTCCGCTGTGGGCTCTATGTCTTCATTCATAACGCGCACAAGGCGCCTTGTTTCGGGGTTCATGGTGGTTTCCCACATCATTTCGGGTTCGTTTTCACCCAGACCTTTGGAGCGCTGTACGATGTATTTTTTGTCTTTTAATTTTGCGATGATTTCCGATTTTTCCTTTTCGGTATAGGCGAAATACGACTTGTCTTTTACTGTGATTTCGAAAAGGGGAGACTCGGCAATATACACTTTTCCCTCGTCAATTAAAGTTGGCACGAGGCGGTAGAGCATGGCGAGTATCAGTGTGCGAATTTGGAAACCGTCTACGTCGGCATCGGTACAGATGATGATTTTATTCCAGCGCAGATTGTCCATGTCGAAAGTGTTTAAGTTTTTGTTGTGTTTGGAGCTTATTTCTACGCCGCAACCG
>CAZSIY010000173.1:0-3608 GCA_964606825.1 uncultured Oscillospiraceae bacterium
ATTTATATGCAAGCAAAAAAATTTTATGTGTACTATGTACATTTTTCATTTTTTGTTGTATAATGTTATTAAAATATGCGAGGTGAAAGCATGAATTTTTCCGAATTATATAATGAAATAAAAGACGAAATTATCTCCGTAAGGAGAAGCATACACATGAAACCCGAAACAGCGTTTGAAGAATACGAAACCGCAAAAACAATATGCGAATTTTTAAAAAAACATTCCATAGAATATACCGAAAACATTGCTCAAACAGGAATATGCGCAACCGTTGGCGACAAAGCAAAAAATGCCGTTCTAATTCGCGCCGACATGGATGCACTGCCCATAAAAGAGCAGACGTGCCTTGAATTTGCTTCAAAAAATGATGGCATAATGCATGCTTGCGGGCACGACATTCATATTGCAACGGCGCTTGCAACAGCATACGTATTAAAAAAGATTGAGGACAAGCTGGATATTTGCGTGAAATTTGTTTTTCAACCTGCTGAAGAAACCACCGGTGGTGCCAAAATAATGATAAACGAGGGCGTTATGGAAAATCCTCGTGTTTTAGCGGCTTTGGGCGGCCACGTAACCGCAGAAATTTCCACGGGAAAAGTTTGGTTGAAAACCGGCGCATTGATGGCTTCACCCGATGATTTTAAAGTTACCTTCATAGGCAAAAGTTGCCACGGAGCAACACCGGAGCTCGGAATATCTCCCCTCATGCCGGCAAGTGAATTTTCGCTGAAAATCGAAAAGCACGTTAAAAAAATTACAGATTACGACAAAAACTGTGTATTATCGGTCTGCTCAATATCGGGTGGAACAAGTTCAAATATAATTCCCGAAAAAGCATTTGTTACGGGAACATTCAGAAGTTTTTCGCAAAACAGCCGCGAAGATGCAAAAAAAGCAATAGAAACTCTCGCCGAAAACATAGCCGAAAAGTATAACACAAACGTCGAATGTGAATATAATTTTCTATATCCGCCTGTTATAAATGATGACAAAATGACAGAACTTATGCGAAACTCATTAAAAAGAACCATAGGCGAAGAAAATATAATAGAATTAAAAAAACCGCTTATGACGGGCGAAGATTTTTCGTATTTTGCAAATGCCGTTCCGTCGATTTTTATTTGGTACGGCGCGGGAACGGAAGAAAAAAAAGTTCCTCTCCATTCAAACATGTTCAATCCGGACGAAAACGCTATTAAAACGGCCGCAAGCGTATTTTGTGACTTTGTGTGTGAATACGGAAAACTGTTTGAGATAAAAGCATAGCCGAGAGTTTACATTCTCTCGACTATGTTTTTATTTTTATTCGTTCATATTGTAAATATCTGTAGTTTATTCAAAGCAAATCAGTTCCCCATTTTTAAAAATCAAATCATATGTTCGCTCATACGAATGCGGATCTGTAAATCCATGACTTACATACAATGCCTTTCCAACACGCTGTATGCAGTGCAGTTAGAGCCAATCCATATTTTTCAGGATCAAACAGCGAATATACATTTTCCGCACTGATGAATGTATATGTTTTATCATCTATAACAAACGGATCCTGTATTTGACTACACATAAATTTCATCTCATTTTAAGCTAATCTTTCCCGATACTTTTTTATCAAAAATCGTATTCATGAATATATTTTTTGAAACTGCCGCAAAATAAGAACCGTATTTATAATTATAACTTTTTGTTATTGTATCGAGTGTTTCTTTAAGTTGAAGCATTGCCGCAAACTCGTGTTTACAGCTACCACTGCAAAAGCATGTGCATTTTATGTTTGATATTTTTCCGTTTTTATAATCAAACTCTACTTCATACAAGGTATAAATCTCCTTGCGCATTTGTGTCAACAAGAGCAACAACTCTTTTATAATCCGAAAGTTTAATCTTAAACGAGTAATTAACCTCGGTAATGCAGCCGCAATAACCCTCAAGTTTACCGTCTACATAAACAAAATCACCCACTTTTAAGTCAAAGCTGTCATTATAGTATGCCCAGCCGTTGCCTCTGTGAGGAAAATACACTTGAACCACTGATTTACGCGGTTTAAATTTTTGTGATTTTTCATCAAACTTTTTATTAAAACCGTTAAATTACTTTTTCATTACACTTTAACCCCCAAAACAAATTTTTTCTATGTGTTTATTATATCAAATTCAGTGGGTGTTAAAACGGACAGTGCTCCGGCAAAGTATGTTTTTTGAACAATAAAAGCTACGAGCATCACACTCATAGCTTTTTATGAAATTAATTCTTGTACGTGGTATTACAATAAAAATGCGTTGTTTGTCCGTTTAAAACATCACCGTTTCCGCCACCTTCTTTTCTCACTTTGTAATCGATAGATATCGAATTGATATGGAGCATGCCGCCGCAAATCGGGCATTTTAAAGCGGAAGAAAATGCTTGCTTTATAAATACCTCGCTTTTTCTGTTTGCATTGAAATCCGTATTGGAAATATGTTCTTCATCTTTCGCAAACAAAAACTTCGGATACGAATTGCTTGACAGTATTTTGCCCATAGTTTCGTCAACGTCATTGCCGTCCCGTAAATATTCCATAACCCCCATGTAAAAATTAGTAAGTACCGTAACACTCTTTTTGATTGTTCTCTGGCTTCTGTTAATTTGGTCTATAACATAGTCATACTTATATATGAATGTTTCGAATTTTCCTCTTACCGATGTAAATTCATTCAACCGATCTGCGCTTTTAATATGTTTTACAAACATTAAAACCGCATAGAAAACCGATACTCTGAAATTGCCTTTTCTGGAATAAAAGTAAATGGTTGGATGCAATCCCAGAGAATTAGGCATTTTCGATGATATAGTTTGCAGCAATTCCTTTGTTTCTCGAAGACGATCGATTGTCAATTCGCCGACATCGTCCTCATTTAAGATTGACGACAAAGAATAATTACCAAGGTCGAACACAAAAGACAAATTGCTTTGATTTTTTCCGCACATTGGCAAATCCAAAGTTTTAATGGTTTTATCATATCTCGGTTCGAAGAGCAATTCATTTATGTTTTTTGCAAGATTTACTATTTCTTATTGCTTATTCCTTTCAAACTGCTTCCAATATTTGTTTCCGGTACCCGAATACATAACAGCTCTTGCCGCAATACAGCTATCACAATTTCTTGACTGAATTAAACTTAATTCCGTAGAATTTATAGAAACCGCTCTTTGATTGATGTTATAAAACGATTCTTCAGCTACGGCAACATTTCCGGTAATCCACTGTATTGAAAAGGCAAATGTTCTTAAACTCCTTGCCGTATTTGAAAACGTTTCATCATATCCGTTTTTAAACGTCAGTGCTTTTTCATAATCCGAGTATGCACCTATTTCTTTATTGATACGTTTTATCAAAGACTCAGCCGCTTTCTTTTGCTCCTCGGGGATATATAGGTTGTAATCTTTTCTCCATTTTACCCCCGCAAATGGATTTTCAATTCAAAAGGATATATAAAATTCGTTTTTAGGGGTGACGGAATTTTGTTCCACACTTAATACGTTAATATCATACTCCGTTATTAAAAAATTTAATTATTTTACAAAAATTGTTTCGTTGTCAAGCACGGGCGTCATACTATCC
>CAZSIY010000174.1:0-3576 GCA_964606825.1 uncultured Oscillospiraceae bacterium
GTTGTACACTTCTTCGGTAATGTAGCGTTCATGCTCTGTTTGAAGGTCACAACCCCACTCAACGGGATATGCGAAATCTTTTCCCGAAGATTTTAAAATTTCAATTGCCTTTGTGTAATCTACAATCTCAAAATTATTGTTTACAACTCCGTTGAGCTTTTCGATAAGGCCTTTTTCAAAACGAGCATCGAAAAATTCCAATTCGTCGGGGCATTTTTCGAGAACACGCTTAATTACGCTCTTTATCATATCTTCGGCAATTTCTATTATGTCGTCAAGCTCTGCAAAAGCCACCTCGGGTTCTACATGCCAAAATTCAGCAACGTGTCTGGGAGTATTGCTGTTTTCAGCTCTGAAACTGGGGCCGAAAGTATAAATCTTACCAAGCGCCATTGCGGCAACTTCGCCTTCAAGCTGACCGGAAACGCTAAGACCAACGCGACGTCCGAAAAAGTCGTTCTCGTAGTATTCTTGGGCATTTTTGTATTCATCGGAATAGCCGATTGTCGTCACCTTAAACATCTCACCGGCGCCCTCGCAATCACTGCCTGTAATAAGAGGAGTGTGCACATACACGTATCCGTTTGACTGGAAATACTCATGAATTGCCTCTGCTAAAATCGAGCGAACGCGAAGCACGGCGTTGAAAGTGTTGGTTCTTGTACGAAGATGGGGCATGGTTCTTAAGAATTCAAGCGTGTGTCTTTTTTTCTGTAAAGGATAATCCTGCGGGCATTTGCCAAGCACGATAATTTGCTTTGCGTTAATTTCCGCGCCGCCGTTTCTTGAAGTAACCAATTCTCCTTCCACTTTGAGCGATGCACCGAGCTTAAACGCCTCGGGGTCCGGCATGAGAATGGATTTATCTATAACAATTTGCATATGTTTAAAAGTTGTTCCGTCGTTGAGTTCAAGAAACGCCATGTTTTTGGAGTCTCTGGAAGTCCTCACCCACCCGCAAACAGTAACGCTTTTTTCCAATAGTTCTTTGTTGTCGAAGCACTCTCTAATGTCAGTATGTTTCATATTAATCGTTCCTTTCAATACAAAAAAATCACAGACAAGTCCTAAATAAACAATAGGACGAGCCTGTGTAACTCGCGGTACCACCTATTTTATTAAGCAAAGCTTAATCACTCACGGACTTCAAACAAAGTCCTCCCGATTTACGCACGGATAACGACGCACCTACTTGAAAAAATCTTTCAGATTGCAACTCCGAAGTGTTATTCACACGGCTTCTGTTACGCGGCTCACACCGTCCCGCGCTCGCTAAAACGAACTTCCGTGATACTTCTCTTCATCATAGTCTTTTATGTTAATGATAGTATATCACATAAATCGAAAATTGTCAAACATTTTTTATTGACAACCCTAATTTTTAAAAGTAACATGCGGCAGATACTCTCTGCCGCACGAAAACATTTTATTTATTTGCGCTTCTGTCTGTATAATGTGTATGCAAAAACTTGTGTGCTTTATGACTTCCGGGTTCTCCGAAAAATTCCTTGTACATGAGTTGTACATTCGGATTTTCGTGAGATTTTCTAAGCGTTGATGTCTCATCTTCCGAATAAAGTACGGAAGCTCTTTTTGATTTTACGTCAACGGTCGCTTTAGTGCGCGCATCTACAATAGGCTGTCCGCCGCCGTTTATACATCCGCCGGGGCATGCCATAATTTCAATAAAGTCATAATGCTCGCCACTTTTAACTTTTTCAAGTATGGCTCTTGCATTTTTGGTGCCGTGAGCAACGGCAACTTTTACATCTTTTCCGGCAATTTTAAGTGTTGCTTCTTTAACACCTTCAAGGCCTCTTACCTCGGTAACATTGAGGTTATCAAGCGGCTTCTTTTCCAAAATTTCATACACTGTACGAATTGCTGCCTCCATAACGCCGCCGGTTGTTCCGAAAATAACGCCTGCTCCGGTAGCTTCGCCGAACGGCTGATCAAATTCCTCGTCGGGAAGATTTGCAAAATCTATGCCTGCCTGTTTAATCATTCTTGCAAGCTCTCTCGTGGTGAGCGATACATCAATATCGGCACAGCCGTCGCAAGACATTTCATCTCTGCTTACCTCAAATTTTTTAGAAGTACAAGGCATAATCGCAACCGAATATATATCCTTTTTATCTATTCCCGATTTTTCGGCATAATACGATTTTACA
Organism: uncultured Oscillospiraceae bacterium; assembly: GCA_964606825.1. Classification (GTDB taxonomy): domain Bacteria; phylum Bacillota; class Clostridia; order UMGS1810; family UMGS1810; genus CAKSIN01. The sequence continues at coordinate 2,172 of CAZSIY010000174.1, forward strand.
ACCGCACCGAACATCTCCATAGGCGATTTGCACGTTGAAAGATTGTCTAAAAATTCGGGATAATAGTGCTCGCAGAATTTAACCCAACCGGGCGAACACGAGGTGATTATAGGAAGATTTTCCTGTTTCGTAAACCGCTCTATAAATTCTGTTCCTTCTTCCATAATGGTAAGGTCGGCACTGGTATCAGTATCAAAAACTTTGTCAAATCCGAGTCTTTTGAGTGCCGTAACCATTTTTCCTGTCACGGGAGTCCCTATCGGCAAGCCGAATTCTTCTCCTAAAGCCGCGCGAACAGCCGGTGCCGTTTGTACGACAACATGTTTTTCGGTGTCATCAAGCGCTTCTAGAACTTTCGGAATGTCGTTTTTCTCATAGAGTGCGCCCACAGGACATGAAACTATACACTGACCGCAGAATACGCATCCCACGTCTTTTATATCTTTTTCAAATGTTGATGCAACGTGGGTGTTAAATCCTCTCTCCACACATTCAATAACGGAAACAGTTTGATTTTTACATGCGGCAACACAACGGCGACAGAGAATACACTTATTGTTATCTCTTACAAGAGATGTTGAAGTGTTGTCAAGCACATAGTGAACATTTTCACCCTCGTACCTTAAATCTTCCACGCCCAGCTCTTCGGATAATTGCTGAAGCTCACAGCTTCTGTTTCTTACGCATGTAAGACATTTCTTTTCGTGATTTGAAAGAATAAGTTCAAGCGTCGCTTTTCTTGCCGCTCTTACTTTCGGCGTGTTTGTGTATATCTCCAATCCCTCGGAAACAGGATAAACGCATGCGGCTTGGAGCGCTTTTGCGCCTTTTATCTCAACAAGGCACATTCTACAAGCACCGATTTGATTTATGTCTTTAAGATAACACAGCGTGGGGATATGTACGTTTGCATCTCTTGCAGCATCGAGGATGGTGTAAGATGCGGGAACGCTGTAATCTTTGTCGTTAATTTTAATATTTATCATATTCATCTTATAACCCTCCTCTTACTTTGAAATTGCGCCGAACGGGCAATTGTCTACGCAAACGCTGCATTTTACACACTTAGAGCTGTCTATAACGTGAGGCTGTTTTACAGCACCGGAAATTGCGCCTACCGGGCAGTTTCTCGCACATTTCGTACAGCCTTTGCACTTATCGGCATCAATTTTAAACGATATAAGCGCCTTACATACGCCCGCAGGACATTTTTTATCTACAACGTGAGCAATGTATTCGTCTTTGAAATATTTAAGTGTGCTTAATATCGGGTTCGGAGCGGTTTGTCCGAGACCGCAAAGTGCTGAATTTTTAATACTGTAGCAAAGCTCTTCCAATTTGTCAATATCTTCGAGAGTACCTTCGCCTTTTGTTATTTTAGTTAAGATTTCAAGCAGTCTCTTTG
>CAZSIY010000175.1:0-3573 GCA_964606825.1 uncultured Oscillospiraceae bacterium
TCATTTGATATACCCAAATATCTGTGAACACGCGACTTTCTTAAATCGCAATCCACAATTAAAACCTTAGCTCCCGTTTGAGCAAAAGTTATTGCAAGGTTTATCGCGGTGGTTGTTTTGCCCTCACCCGCAACGGAACCAGCTATGACAATCACTTTACCGCGTTCGGATTTCGGCATGGAAAACATAATAGTTGTCCTTATTGTTTTATACGCTTCGCAAGTTTCGAAATTTGCATTATCATCGAGAATTCTCGTGCAAAATTCTTCGTTTTTAGCTCTTTTTATCATCGTAATCCTCCCCTTTTATTCCGGCAATTCTCCAAGCGAAAATATGCCATAACGCTTGGACACCGCCTCTGTGCTGTGCACCTCGGTATCAAAAAGCATGCGCACAAACACAATAAACGCGGAAATTAAAAATCCCGCAAAAGCGCCTATAAGCGTATTTTTCATCATGCCCTTGTCGTTTGCGTTAAAGGGGTATTTCGGCGGGTCTACAACTACCACCTCGCCGTTTTTGTAAATACTTAAAATTTTATCCGGCGCTTTTTCCATTATGGTTTCCACAATTCGGTACGAGTCTGCCGCTTTTTGAGTTTTAACACTTATTTTCAAAAGCTCAGTTTCGTTAAGCGCGGAAATATTCATAATTTTTAATATGTCTTTACCGCTGTAATCATCGTTTTTTCTTGCTACGCTGTCTAAAAAAGAGTCTGTTTTAAGTATTTCAATGCACGCCGAAGAAAGCGAACGCGAGGTATCGATATCGTTTTTTTGAATTGTGTCGTCCTTTGCGGCTTCGTCTTTTTTGTTGCTTATATAAAGTATTCCGGAAGCTGTATATGTATTCGCAGTAAAATACGTTACATTTACAAAAGCCGCAACCGCGCAAATTATTGTTATCGCCGATATCATAATCTTGTGTTGCCAAAGTTTTGCAATAAGTTCCATAATATTTATAAAACTTTCTTCGCGGTTTTCCGTCATCGAATATTGCTTAACATCCATCTTTTTAAACTCCTTTACAACATTATTCTTATTATGTGGTATAGGGGTAAAAAAGAAACAACATAATTCTTATTATGTTGTAATATACTGATGGATTTTATTTTAAAAACATTCTGAATTTCTTCGATAAAGCATTTGATTAAAACCATTGGTTTAATTTTTGCGCCCTTTTGTATTATTTTTCCTCAAAATTATTGACAAAATTCGAACTTTGTAGTATCATTAAGACATTAAATATGTATTTTTTCACAACATAATAAGAATTATGTCGTATTGTTATTCTCTCACGAAAAATTTACCCAACTGCTGTATTTGTTTTCGATGCACCACGCCGTTTTCCATAGTATAAATCCTTGTTGTGTCAATGCTTGAATGGCCCAAAATATCCGCAAGGCGCACTATATCCTTTTTTACACTATAATATATTCTTGCGAATAAATGTCTGAAATTATGTGGAAAAACTTTCTTTTCAGACACATTTGCCTCAATGCAAAGCTTTTTCATTTCAGCCCATATGTTTGAGCGGTCGAGAGGATTTCCGTTTCTCGTTACAAACACAGAGCCGCTTTTAATATTTTTCTTTTTCATATATTTCAAAAGCAAACAACAAAGCTGTTTCGGCAAAAACACCTGGCGCCTTTTACCCTTGCAATTCACTTGAGCTACACCCGATTTCACAGCTTCCGCGGTAACGCAGCAAAGCTCTGAAATTCTAAGCCCGGTAGAACCTATTGTTTGCAAAAGGCAATAGAGGCGCTCTTTGTTTTTTCTTTTCGCCGCGTCAAGGAGCCTTTCGTATTCTGCCATTGTAAGTTGCTTGGCATCATCGGCGAATATTTGTTTTTGAATTTTGAGCATTTTAACTTTTAAATCGCAACGTGAAAAAAAGTCAAAAAAAGAATTGAGAGATGAAAGTATCGTATTTACGCTTTGAGGAGAATACATTTCACAAAGTTTGCTTTTGTAGCAAAGAACGTCGCTTTTTTCGATTGAGCTGAGCGAAACATAATCCAAAAACATTTTAACATCACGCACGTATCTTTCAACGGTGTTTTCGCTCTTTTCTTCTTCCAAAAGCCACCTTTTAAAATTATTAAGTATTTCCGATGTGGAATTTTTCATATTCTGCACTCCTATCAAATTGTTTTTGATATATTTTATCACAGAATACGAAATATAAACAATTGAAGACAAAAAAGGAGCCGTAAAAAACAAATGTCTTTTACGACTCCGCATTTTATTGCACATAAAATTTTAAAGCACTTTATTCAAAAATCCTATTGTTCTCGGGTTTTTGGGGTTATTGAACACGTCTTCCGGTGTTCCCTGCTCCACTATAACACCTTCGTCAACGAAAATAACTCTGTCTGCCACTTCGCGCGCGAAGCCCATTTCGTGAGTTACCACAACCATTGTCATGCCTTCGTTTGCAAGCTCTTTCATAACAGCCAAAACCTCTCCTACCATTTCAGGGTCAAGAGCGGAGGTGGGTTCGTCAAAAAGCATAACATCAGGTTTCATGGCAAGTGCACGAGCTATTGCAACACGCTGTTGCTGACCGCCCGAGAGCTGATGTGGGTAATTGTCTGCCTTGTCGGCAAGACCTACGCGCTTAAGTAGCTCTATTGCCTTTTCATGAGCTTCTTCTTTAGTCATTTTTTTAAGGTCAACGGGAGCAAGCATAATATTCTTTTCAACGGTAAGATGCGAAAAAAGGTTGAAATTTTGGAAAACCATTCCTATATTCTCTCTCACCTTATTGATATTAATCTTTTTATCCGTGATGTCATATCCGTCTACAACAATTGTTCCGCCGGTGGACTGTTCAAGCCTGTTTAAACAACGGAGAAGCGTAGACTTTCCCGAGCCCGACGGGCCTATTATGCATACAACTTCACCCTCGTTTATAGTAAGGTCAATACCTTTTAATACGTCAAGTTCATGAAAACTTTTGTGCAAATTTTTAATTTCTATTTTTACGTTCATAATTAAATTTCTTCTCCAAATATTTTGAAAACAGCATCAACAGTGAAATTACAATCAAATAATACAGCGCAACAAATATGTATGTCGCAAAAAACTGATATGATTTGCCGACGTAAACTTTAGCTTTGTTTACAATATCGGCAAGACCTATTATTGAAAGTATCGAAGTGTCTTTTACTGTTATTATAAATTGGTTTACCATAGAAGGTATGGCAACCTTTACCGCCTGCGGCAAAACAACTTTTATCATAGTTCTTGCTTTGCTCAAGCCGAGGCTTCTTGCCGCTTCATGCTGACCTTTGTTTACCGCGCAAATTCCGCCTCTGAAAATTTCGGAAAGGTATGCTCCGGCATTTAAACTTAGAGTTATAAGGCCTGCTGTGTATGCCTCGATTTTAAATCCCGGCACAAACTGCTGAATTACCTGGGGCATACCGAAATACACGATAAAAGCCTGTACAATCATAGGCGTTCCTCTGATTATCCAAACGTAAATGCCTGAAACGGCTCTTAAAATTTTATTTTTCGAAAGGCCGAGCAAGCAGGCAAAAAAACCTATTACCATGCCTATCAAAAG
>CAZSIY010000176.1:0-3557 GCA_964606825.1 uncultured Oscillospiraceae bacterium
GTATCAGTGTTAAAAATGTGCAAAACAGCGACAGCGGTGCCGAATATTCTCTGAAAGATATCATCGACGCGCACAAAAACACAGACATCATGGCGGCTCTTGCGATAGACATTCCAAATCCCGTGAAAACAAACACAAACGCTGCGGCAAATAAATTCACGACTACTCCAAGCATGTTTTTAACCTTGCCCGACAGCCTTATTTTGCTGTATATGTAAGAAAGAAGAAGTATTAAAATGTTGAGGTGAAGCCCCGACACCGCAACAACGTGATAAGTGCCCGATGTGCGAAACATTTCTTTTGTGTCGTCGGTCATTTCGTCTTTGCTTCCGGTTACCAGCGCATTTACAAGGCTTGCCGAGTGATAGGGAAGATAGGTAAATATTTTTTCGGTAACGGTATCCCGAGCCGTGTAAAAGCTGTGCATCGCTCCGCTCTTTATGCTTAAAACATGCTTTTCTTCAATATATGAAAGCGCGTATACGCCTTGTGATTTCAAATAATTTTTGTAGTTGAAGCACCCTTTGTTTGAGCTATCTGCTGGAATTTCCAAAGAAGCGAGAACGGTAACTGTGTCACCGTAGGAAATGTCGAATTTTCGACAGTCTTTTATTCTTACATGAATTAAACCGTCGGTTTTAAACCCGTTTTCGATTTTCGCGTTAAAAGAGAGCGTGTTGCAAATATATTTCGGAATACCTTTTACTTTAAGCGTAAGGATATATGAATTTTCCAAAGCCGTATTTTCGATTTTGCTTTGGTTTTTGGCAAAATTTACGTTAAAAATGCATATGCGCGCCAAAGTAAACAATACAATCGCAACAAAAGTGTATATTCTTATGTGAGTTTTGAAATGTTTTATCATAAATCTATCGTCCTTTTGCATTAAAATCAACATAAAAACTCAAAAAATCTTCAGAAGATGTGTTCATATTAACATAATAACACATTTTTGTCAAAATAACAACTTGATTTTAAGAAATAAATGTTATATAATAATAGTCTGATTGTATAACGAGGTGAAATAATTGCAATATTTACTATGTCAGACTTGCATTTGTCACTCGGAACGGATAAACCCATGGATGTTTTCGGAAGTGCATGGCATAATTACACGGAGCGAATAATCGCCGAGTGGAACAGCCTTGTGGGCGAAAACGATACGGTGCTCGTCGGCGGTGACATATCCTGGGCAATGAATATTTCGGAATGTACTGAAGACTTTAAATACATAAACGATTTAAAGGGCACGAAAATTTTGCTCAAGGGCAATCACGACTATTGGTGGGACGGGATTTCGAAAATGAATAACTTTCTTGCCGATAATGAATTTAATACAATCAAATTTTTGCAGAATAATGCTTTTCTTGTGGAAGATGTGCTCGTTTGCGGAAGCAGAGGGTGGCTTCTTCCGGGCGACGGAGCTTTTTCGGCGGACGAACGCAAAATTTACGAAAGAGAGCTCCAAAGGCTTGAGCTATCTCTTGATTTCGGCGACAAATTGCTGAAAAGCGAGGGCGCATCGGTGAGAAAGAAGATATGTCTGTTGCACTATCCGCCTTTTACCAAAGACCATGTTGCGGATGAGGGAATAATGTCTGTTATGGAAAAGCACGGCGTTACCGATTGCGTTTACGGTCATTTGCATGCCGCCGCTACTAAAAATGCGGTTGAAGGAGTGCACGGCTTTGCCGTTTTCAAACTTGCCTCGGCAGATTATTTGAAATTTTGCCCATACAGGTTGTAATTATTTTTGCTAATCAAATATTTTTCAAAAAAGTATGGTAATTTTTTGAAATGTTTGGTATAATATATAGCTAATGGAAAATTATTTTTATAGGGGGAACCTAAACCAATGAAATTACTTAAAAATGAAACCATCGAAAAAAATCGTGTGAAGCTTACGATTGAAATTGAAAAAGCGGCTTTTGACGAAGCTGTAATGAAGGCTTACAAAAAGAATGTTAAAAGTATTGCAATCCCGGGCTTCAGAAAGGGAAAAGCTCCCAAAGCAATCATCGAAAGATACTACGGCGAAGGTGTTTTCTATGAGGATGCCGTAAACTTTGTTTGCCCCGATGCATATGAGTTTGCCGTAAAAGAAGCGGGTATTGAGCCGGTAGACAGACCCGAGATCGACATCGAAACAATCGGCGAGGGCAAAGACCTTGTAATTACCGCTGAAGTTACCGTAAAACCGGAAGTTAAACTCGGCGATTACATGGGCGTTTCCGCTGAAAAGAAAAACTACAAAACAAAAGTAGCCGACGTTGATGCTCAAATCAAAGAAGTGCAGAATAAAAACGCAAGAATGATAGACATTGACGACAGAGCAGTTAAAAAAGGTGACTTTACCGTTATCGATTTCGAAGGCTTTGTAGACGGCGTTACATTCGAAGGCGGAAAAGCTGAAAACCACAACTTGGAAATCGGTAGCGGCCAGTTTATCCCCGGTTTTGAAGATCAGCTCGTAGGCGCAAAAATCGGAGAAGAAAAAGAAATCAACGTTACCTTCCCCGAAGAGTATCACGCAGAAGAACTCAAAGGAAAACCCGCTGTGTTTAAAGTAACCGTTAAGAGCATTCAGCAAAAAGAGCTCCCCGAGCTCAACGACGAGTTTGCAAAAGACGTAAGTGAGTTTGATACTTTCGAAGAGTACAAACAAGACGTAAAAGATAAATTGGATAAGGCAAATGCCGAAAGAACAGCCGCAGAGTATGAGGGGAATGTAATTAAAGTTGTTACCGATAATGCGGAAGTTGATATTCCTCAGTGCATGATCGATGCAAAAGTTGAAGACCTTATAAGAGATTTCGGTTACAGATTGTCTTCACAGGGTCTCAGCCTCGACCAGTACATGAAATTTACGGGCACTACCGTAGATACATTCAAAGAGCAGTTTGCAGAGCAGGCAAAAGAGCAGGTTAAAACAGCTCTTGTTCTCGGCGAGATTGCAAAACTCGAAAAGGTTGAAGTAACAGACGAAGACGTTGAAAACGAGTTCAAGCGCATGGCAGAGCTCTACGGCATGGAAGTTGATAAGCTCAAAGAGTACATCAACGACGGAGAGCAGGAAAGCCTCAAAGAAGAACTTAAAGTTAAAAAAGCAGTAGATAAGATTGTCGGTGCGGCAAAGGTTAAGAGAGCTGCAAAGAAGAAGGAGGAGAATGAGTAACATGAGTTTGGTACCTATGGTTGTTGAACAGACTAACAGAGGAGAGCGCTCATATGACATTTATTCAAGACTTTTAAAAGACAGAATAATATTTTTGAGCGATGAAGTAAATGACGTTACGGCAAGCCTTGTTGTGGCGCAGATGCTTTTCTTGGAGGGTGAAGACCCCGATAAAGACATAAATCTTTATATCAACAGTCCCGGCGGTTCGATTACTTCCGGAATGGCCATTTACGATACTATGCAGTACATTAAGTGCGACGTTTCCACTATTTGCATAGGTATGGCGGCTTCCATGGGTGCGTTTTTGCTTGCTTCGGGTGCTCCCGGCAAAAGATTTGCCTTACCGAACAGCGAAATCATGATACATCAGCCTCTCGGC
>CAZSIY010000177.1:0-3550 GCA_964606825.1 uncultured Oscillospiraceae bacterium
GTTCCTTGGTGCGCTGATATCGGCTTTGGCGCTTGATTTGTTTCTTGCGCCGAATAAAATAGCTCCCGGCGGAGCTTCAGGTGTTGGAATAATATTAAACAGTGCCTTTTCGCTTCCGGTTTCCGTTACCGTATTTTTGATAAATGCTGTGCTGTTTTATTTTGGCCGAAAGCGTTTTTGCAAAAGAGTGCTTTTAATGACTCTCGTATCAACGGCGCTGCTTTCAATTTTTATACAGCTTTTTTCGTTTTTAAAACCGCTTGGCGATGATATGCTTTTGTCGGCAATATTCGGCGGTGCGGCGTTTGGTGCGGGCTCAGGTCTGACTATTGCCTGCGGCGCATCCACCGGCGGAACCGATTTTTTGGCGGTTATATTAAACGATAAATTTACAAATATAAAAATTGCGGACATTATAATGTTTGCGGATTTAGCGGTTGCTATTGTCTCCGGTGCGGTATTTAAAGATTATTCGCTTTTTATGTACGCGCTTTTGGCTTTATATATAAGTACGCGAGTCGTTGACCGTGTGATAAACGGCTTTAATTTTGCAAGGCTTGTTTATGTGGTAAGCGAAAAAAACGAAATGCTTGCCGAAAAAATTGTAAATGAGCTCGACATGGGCGTAACCGCAATGTACGGAAAGGGAATGTACACGGGCGACGACAGGCTTGTGCTTATGTGTGCGATGAGAAGAAATGACTTTCCGAAGTTTTTAAATTTAGTAAAAATAACAGATAAAAATGCCTTTATAATTCTTGCCGAGGCTAATGAAGTCCTGGGCGAGGGTTTTAATAAATAAAAGTTACCAGGGGGTACAACATGAATAGCAAAGACTTGGAACTGATTGCTTACAAAATCAGAAAACATGCTTTAAACGGTGTTCACAGTGCAAATTCCGGACATCCGGGCGGATCACTTTCGATTGCGGAAATTTTGTCGGTATTGTATTTTGACGAAATGAACGTAAATCCCAAAGAGCCGAAAGATCCCGAAAGAGATCGTTTTGTATTGTCAAAAGGACACTGCGCACCTGCGCTTTACGGTGCTTTAGCGGAAAAAGGATATTTCCCCGTTGAAGACGTTGCAACACTCAGAAAATCCGACAGTTATCTTCAAGGTCATCCGGATATGAAACATATTCCCGGAATTGACATGTCCACAGGCTCTCTCGGCCAGGGCATATGCGCGGCAAACGGCATGGCTCTTGCGGCAAAACTTGACAATAAAGACTACCGCGTGTATACAATTCTCGGCGACGGCGAGTGCGAGGAAGGTCAGGTGTGGGAGGCGGCAATGTTCGCTTCGCATTATAATCTCGACAATCTCACCGCATTCGTTGATTTTAACGGTTTGCAGATAGACGGAGACATCACATCTGTCATGAATCCCACACCGTTTGACAAAAAATTTGAGGCATTCGGCTGGAATGTAATAACAATCGATGCTCATAATGTTGATGAGATTAAAGCGGCTCTTGAAGCGGCAAAATCGTGCAAGGAAAAGCCCACCGCAATAATTGCAAAGAGCGTAAAGGGCAAAGGTGTTTCCTTCATGGAAAACAACGCATCTTGGCACGGAAGTGCGCCCAATGACGAGCAGTATGAGCAGGCTATAGAAGAATTGGATGAAAAAATAAGCGAATTGGAGGCGGCAAGATAATGGCAGATAAAAAAATTGCTACAAGAGAGTCTTATGGAAATGCACTTGCGGAACTTGGCGAAAATTACGACGTGGTTGTTCTCGATGCTGACCTTTCCAAATCCACAAAAACAGACACTTTCAAAAAGAAATTCCCCGAAAGATTTATAAATATGGGTATTGCCGAGCAAAATATGATGAGCACTGCGGCAGGTCTTGCCTCTTGCGGTAAGATTGTTTTCGCAAGTTCTTTTGCAATGTTTGCGGCAGGTCGCGCTTTTGAACAGATACGTAACTCCATAGCATATCCCAACTTAAACGTAAAAATCGGCGCTACACATGCAGGTATTTCCGTTGGTGAAGACGGCGCTACCCACCAGTGCTTGGAAGATATTGCAATTATTCGTTCTATTCCCAACATGATTGTTATAAACCCGGCTGATGACGTTGAAGCAAGGGCTGCTGTAAAAGCGGCGGCAGAGCACAACGGACCCGTTTATTTGCGTTTTGGAAGATTAGGCGTTCCTGTTATTTTCGATGAAAATACATATAAATTCGAAATTGGAAAAGGTGTTACCTTAAAAGAGGGCACGGATGTTACGGTTTTTGCAACAGGTCTCATGGTTGAGGCGGCTCTCGATGCCGCTAAAATTCTTTCGGAGCAGGGCATTACCGCGAAGGTTGTGAACATTCATACAATAAAACCGATAGACAGAGATATGATCATAAAGAGCGCAAAAGAAACAGGCGCTGTTGTAACTTGCGAAGAGCATAATGTTATAGGCGGTTTGGGAAGTGCGGTTGCAGAGGTTCTTTGCGAAGAGTATCCCGTTCCCATGGTTAGAGTGGGTGTTAAGGATTGCTTCGGAAAATCCGGCGTTCCCGCACAGCTCTTGAAAGATTACGGCCTAACAGCACAAGATGTTGTAAGCGCTGTAAAAGAAGCGGTTTCAAAGAAGAATAGATAATATTAACCCCTTGGGCAACTGTTTGCTCAAGGGGTTTTGAATAATGATATTTATGGTTTATACGAAATCGAAAAAAATGAAATTAGTGTCTTTAACAGCTTGGTTTATGCTTGCTTTCGCCGAAAGAACTTTTTGCGTCATAGCGGAATCTTTTCTTGCCTCAATCATTGCCTTAATAGTTGTAAACTCCAATTCCAATGCATTATATTTTTTTAGTTCTTATCTTTCAAGCGAAGAAATATAACACTCTTGAAATGTCGGAACTTTGCACTATACGTATATTCAACAAATAAACATCGCATCACCGATGTTTACCGTTTATGTGAAAGCGAAAGTTATTGTTTATGTGATTTTACGAAAAACAAAAACTCTATTGTCTTGATGCCGGACGCACAAACTCAAGTTTCAATACCATTCCCATACCGTCTGCTAAACGTCTTAATGTTTTAAGTGAAGGATTTGCCGTTCCGTTTTCGAGCTTACTTATATCTGCCTGATTTATACCTGTTTTTTCCGAAAGTTCTTTTTGCGTCATTCCAGAATCTTTTCTTGCATCAACCATTGCCTTAATAATTGCAAATTCCGGTTCTAATGCATCATATTCCTTTTTAAAGCTCTCATCTTTCAACTGCTCATTCAAAAAATCCTTAAAATTTGTCATATCAATTCCTCCCTGTTCAAATATTCGTTTCTGTATTTTTTTGCAAGTTCTATTTCGCTTCTTGGCGTTTTCTGTGTCTTCTTAATAAAACCGTTTGTTAAAACAATTTGTTTGCCTATAACAAAGAAGTACAAAACTCTCGATATGTCAGAACCGACCTTAGCACGTAATTCAAAAATTCCGTCTTCAAGATGTTCCGAATACGGTTTTCTGAGTTTATTTCCACATTCACCTAAAAGATTTATCATTTTTGTCATTCGTGCTTGCATCTTTTTATCAA
>CAZSIY010000178.1:0-3548 GCA_964606825.1 uncultured Oscillospiraceae bacterium
AAATCCCAAATACGTTGCCGCCGATTTGCTCTCGCAAGCCGAGCACGACAAAATGGCGAGCGCGGTGCTTGTAACCGACAGTGAAGAGCTTGCAAAAAATGTGAGCGAAGAAATCGAAAAACAACTCGAAACGCTTGAACGCTACGAGATTGCGCGTGCCTCGATTGACACAAACGGCAAAATTATTGTTGCGGACAATTTACAAGAAGCAATTGACATTGCAAATGAAATCGCTCCCGAACATTTGGAACTTTGCGTGGATAATCCCTTTGATTATCTCGATAAAATTCGCCATGCGGGTTCGGTGTTTATGGGAAGATACTGCCCCGAAGCTTTGGGCGACTATTTTTCCGGTGCAAATCATACGCTGCCCACAAGTGGCAGTGCAAAGTTTTCAAGTCCGCTTTCTGTAGATGACTTTATAAAGAAAACGCAGTACACTTATTATACAAAAGAGGCTCTCGGAAAAGTTGCCGCAGATGTTGCCTTTTTCGCAAAAAAAGAAGGCCTTACGGCGCATGCCAGAAGCGCTGTGGTGCGCACGGAGGAAGAGGCATGAGTAAATTTTTAAGCGCAAGGCATAAATCCTTGGTTCCCTATACTCCGGGAGAACAACCAAAGAAAATGAAATATATAAAGCTCAATACCAACGAGTCGCCTTTTCCACCGTCGGAAAAAAGCCTCGATTATGCCGCAAAAGCGGCGCAAAGTCTTAATCTTTACTCAGATCCCGAGTGTGCGGCCGTAGCGGAAAAACTTTCGGAGATGTACAACGTAGAAAAAGATGAGATTTTGTTTACAAACGGCTCCGACGAAATATTGAATTTTGTTTTTATGGCATTTTGCGACAAAGATGTTGTCTTTCCTGATATAACATACGGTTTTTACAAAGTTTTTGCAAATTTGCACAATGTGAGCTATGAGGAAATTCCGCTGAAAAGAGATTTTTCCATTGATGTAAACGATTATGTCGGCATAAATAAAAACATTTTCATCGCAAATCCGAATGCTCCCACGGGAATAATTCTTACGATTGAAGATGTTGAAAAAATCGTAAAGAGCAACCCCGACAACATTGTGGTTATAGACGAGGCGTATATCGATTTCGGCGGCGAAAGCTGTGTACCATTGATACATAAGTACAACAATTTAATCGTTACCCAAACATTTTCCAAATCGCGCTCAATGGCGGGAGCAAGGCTTGGTTTCGGAATTGCGGCAAAAGAGCTTATTGCGGATTTGAACGCCATTAAATATTCCACAAATCCCTACAACATCAACAGCATGACCATGGCGGCGGGCCTCGGCATGCTTGAAGATGAGGAATATATGCGAAAAAATTGTTCGGAAATTGTAAAAAACCGCGAATATCTTAAAGAAGAACTTGCCAAACTCGGATTTTCTTTTACGAATTCCAAAGCAAATTTTGTCTTTGCCAAGCATGAGAGCATAAGCGGTGAAACGATTTATAGTGAACTGAGAGAAGATGGAATTTTGGTTCGTCACTTTTCGGGAGAAAGAATATGCGAATACAACAGAATTACAATCGGCACAAAAGAGCAAACGGACGCTCTTTTAAACAGCCTTAAAAAAATTACGGGAGGCGCAAAAAAATGAGAACTGCCACAATAGAGAGAAAAACAGCCGAAACGGATATCTCGCTTAAATTAAACCTTGACGGAAGCGGAAAAAACATAATTAAAACAGGGTGCGGCTTTTTGGACCATATGCTTACGCTTTTTTCAAAGCATGCTCGATTTGACCTTGAAATTTCATGCACGGGTGACACATATGTTGATTATCACCATACCGCGGAAGATATAGGAATATGTCTCGGACAAGCGTTTAAAACCGCTGTTGGAGATAAAAAGGGCATTGTGCGCTACGGAAGCATTATTCTTCCCATGGACGAAGCACTTGTTCTTTCGGCGGTGGATATATCGGGAAGAGCATGCCTTTGCTATGAACTTGACGTTCCAACGGAAAAAGTTGGCGATTTCGACTGCGAGCTTTGCGAAGAGTTTTGGCTTGCTTTCGTAAGATGCGCTGAAATAACTCTGCACATAAAAAAACTTGACGGTAAAAATTCTCATCATATAATAGAGGGAACTTTTAAGGGCGTTGCAAGAAATCTTAAAACCGCCGTTTCAAAAGATGCGGATTTCCCCGATGAAATTCCGTCTACAAAAGGAGTTCTGTAATGATTGCTATAATTGACTACGGCGTGGGTAACCTTTTTTCGCTGAAAAGCTCTTTTGGGGCGATTGGAAAAGAGTGCGTTGTAACCGCGTCAAAGGACGATATAAAAAAATCCGAAAGGCTTGTGCTTCCTGGCGTGGGTGCCTTTGGCGATGCCATGGAAAAACTCGAAAATTCGGGCCTTGTGCCCGCGATAAAGGAAGAAGTTTCTTTGGGCAAACCTATTTTGGGAATATGCCTCGGCATGCAGCTTTTGTTTGAAAAAAGTTTTGAATACGGCGAGCACTGCGGCCTCGGCCTCATAAAAGGCGAGGTGCGCCCGATAGCCGATGTGGTGCCAAATGATGTCAAAATTCCCCACATAGGGTGGAACAGCCTTGATTTCAAAAAGGAAAACAAACTTTTTAAATATATAAAAAACGGCGATTTTGTGTATTTCGTTCATTCTTTTTTTGCCGACAAATGCACTGCTGACACAATTGCCGATACGGAGTATTATGCCCCGATAACCGCCGCCGTTTGCAAAAAATCGGTGTACGGTTGCCAATTCCACCCTGAAAAAAGCGGTGAAGTGGGCCTTAATATTCTCAAAGCATTTTGCGAGATAGAAGGAGGGGTTTGAAATGCACATATTTCCCGCGATAGATTTGTATGATAAAAAGGCAGTAAGGCTTTTAAAGGGAGATTATAATCAAATGACCGTATACAGCGACAATCCCGCCGAATTTGCCCGCGATTTCGAAAAACAGGGCGCAAAATATATTCACATAGTTGATTTGGAAGGGGCAAAAAGCGGAGATGCCCCCAATATTGATTTGATAAAAAGTATAGTGAGCGAAACGTCGCTTTTTTGTGAGGTGGGCGGAGGTATAAGAAATATGGCAGTTGCCGAAAAATACATTTCGGCAGGCGTTCACCGAATAATTCTCGGAACCGCCGCGGTAACCGACGAAGATTTTCTAAAATCCGCACTTGAAGAATACGGCGAAAAAGTTGCTGTGGGAGTAGATGTTAAAGACGGTTTTGTTGCTGTGAAAGGTTGGACGGAAAAATCAAGTTATTCATGCTTTGATTTTTGCCGAAAAATGCAGGATTTGGGTGTTGCAAACATCATATGTACCGACATTTCCAAAGACGGCGCCATGAAAGGTACAAATCATGAGCTCTACAAAGAGCTTTCCGATAATTTTTCAATGAACATAACGGCGTCGGGCGGTGTTTCATCTTTAGATGACATTAAAAAGCTCTCTTCACTCGGAATTTACGGGGCGATTGTGGGAAAAGCCTACTACACAAACGCCGTTACCATAAAAGATGCATTGGAGGCGGCAAAATGATTACAAAAAGAA
>CAZSIY010000179.1:0-3536 GCA_964606825.1 uncultured Oscillospiraceae bacterium
CTACAAATACTACATTCCGCTTGGACAAGCCCAGCGGAATGTGCGCATAGTATCTATAATATAAATAAATTAAATAAGTTAACAAATAATAGTGAAAACAATGCTGTACTACAAATACTACACGATTTAAGAACTTTGCTTTATTATGCTTTAGTAGGTACCACTGGTTCGGTGTCAACAATTTCTTCAGCAGCATTAGCAAGCAAAGCTTTACGGACTGCAAGGCCCTTATCTTGCTCGCCAAAACGAACTACGTTAACTGCAATACGTTGGTCTCCTACTTCAACAAAGAAATTCCAATTCCATGCTTGTCTGCCGTCATTAGTTGTGTAATGATGCTTTTTCTTGTACAATTTCATTTTACTTTTTCTCCTTCGGCTCTTTGGCCATTAAAAATATTTTTATCTACAACACCATAAAGGTGGAGTATTCATCTTCAATCCCCAACAATACATTTAGTTTGATATATTAAATGAATATATGTTTTTAGATACATACATACTTACTTATAACTGTAATAATAAATTATAATAATAATCTTGTAATAATCATGTAGGACATTTTTGTCAGGGGGTATAGGACATTTTTGACATAGGGGGTAGGACATTTTTGTCAGGGGGTATAGGACATTTTTGTCATAGGTAGCTAAAAAAATTATTCTTCAGCAATATCGAAATAGCCTTTGCTAATAGCTTTATCGATGCTGGCAATTTTACTACTTTCATCGCCACCGTAATTCATATCCAATCGAACAATAATGTCCATAAGTTTATCGTTAGTGAGGATACGTCCATTTAGTTGACAGTGACGAATAAAATTCCAAAGAGAATGTTGTAGTTCTTTTTCCGCATAACAACTGTCCATAATCTCTTGATAACTTTCCAGCTTTCGACCGGATTTTTCGGGGACGTCATGATTTTTTAAGTAAATTTTACGCAAACCATTTTCAGTCGAAGACTCTTCTCGAACAATAAAATTTAACTGTTCAAGCAAATTCATCCAACGAGAAATAGTGCGAACGTCAACGTCAAAAAGCTCCGCAAAATACTTATTTCTGGCAAAACATCCACGGTCTGTCGAAGCCAAAGCAGTTATTTCACCGTAAAGCAATTTAGCAGCTGGTGGAAGTTGTTTGCAATAACGGACGGATGCCGGGATGATAGCATAATAACTCGGTTGTTCAATCTTCATAAAATTATTCCTCGAATAGTAAGTAACCCAAAACAGTTAACTGAGCTGTATCAAAATCGCACAAGTGCTTTATTTGATAAACGCATACTTCCTTATAAATATCTTCAGCAAAAAAGACGTTTGCTTTAACGTAATCATTCTTGAATTTCATAACAATCACCTATAAACCAATAAACGTGCCATAATTTTTCTCTAAATAATCCAAAACAACCCAACCGTCCCAGTCACTAAACTGGTTAAAACGTTGAGATAAGAAAAAATCTACTGCAGATAAATAGTTTTCTTTCAACGTAGCGTATTGTTTGGAATCCTTAGGGTAGCGCAAACAGTATTTACAGCCGTCAATATAATCTTGTACGGCTCTTTCAACAACAGCAAAACCAAGTGCTTTGTAACCTTCATAACTCTCTTGTGTTAACATAATCAATCTCCTACATAAAAAATTTGTTAGCCGCAAGCATCTCTAATAGCTCAACACAGTCATAGTTAAGTAAGGTATATGTTCTACCGGAAAAATCTAACATCTGACCGGCACCTGTAACAATGTTAGATACACGCTCGATATCTTTTTTAGAAGCTCTACGATAAACGTAATACAAAATAATGCAATAAATACCTTTGATAATGGCAAAACGAAAATACGAATCGACTAACCTACCAAATAATCTCGATTCTCGAAATGAACCGCTATAGATATAAAAGTCTAAATAACGTTTGTCGAAAGTCTTATACTTTCCACCTACGGCAAGCACAAGACCGCTGCGAAGAGAAATAACTTCATACGTGCAAAAATGTTTCATGACTTTCTCCTAATCTCTAATCTGAGTATCAATAAATTCAAGAATATCTGCAAGTTTGTCGTGCTGCCTTTCAAATTCGGCAATTTCAACGTCATTATCTTCAGTGCAAGAGTGAGGATGGAAAAGAATTAAATCGTCCAATTTAGACTCAAACAAATACATTAATCGATCTAACAACCCTAAACAAACGACATAAAACAAAGAATCATCGTTTTTTAACAAATCATCCTGTACAAGAAGGTCTGTTAAATATTTTATAGCTTTTGAATAACTCAGTGCAGAATCAAGCTTAGCTTTATAATCGTCCATAATTGTCTCCTATTTAACTCACATAACAGTAAAGTTACACATATTTGTGTTGCGTAAAAATAATACCACACAATTTTGTGTAAGTCAACACATTTTACACAATTTTGTGTATAATATTTATAAATCCAAAAAGGAGAGCCAAAAAATGACAAATATCGGTAATAAAATGAAAGAATACAGAGAAAATGCAAATATTTCACAAAGTGAATTGGCTAAAATAACAGGTATTAAACAGCAGAACATTAGTAGATGGGAAAACAATATGAATATTCCTAACATATTGGATTGCATAACTTTAGCAGATCATTTTGGAGTATCTATTGATCAACTTGTGGGCAGATCGGACGAATCCAACGTAATAATACTAAATAATGATTTGACCGAAATCGAGACTAATTTGTTAACATTGTTTAGAAAATTAGCACCTAAAGAACAAGGTCGTGTATTTGGTATGATTCGTGCATACGCAGAATAAGTCCAAAATTAAAATTTGAGGATAGTGCAAATGAAATGCTTGAATAAACTAACTTTCGAAAAATTTCAAAATTTTATTGTAAATGATTTGGAAATATCATATTGGAATATTTTTGAAGGAGACCTGCTGCGAAGAGCAGAAAGTATAAAAAATACAAAATACTTTCAAATACTCAAAAAGAAATCTCAATGTCAACAAATAAATGCAAGCGATACAGAAATAGTAACTTGGATTGATACGTTAAGGCTTATCTACGAAACAATTAAAGAATTGCCACAAAAAATATTGCAAGAATTGATAATAATTCAAGAATACTTAATGCCTTTTAACCTACAACGTGCAGACTATTTGTTGGTATATCGAAATCGCATCTTAATAGTAGAGTTCAGCTTTGAAAAATATGATGATTGTGAAAAACCTGACAATTATGGAAAATCTAAAAATGATGGAAAACCTGCCAATTATGGAAGTAAAGTACAACAAGTTTTAGGTTATAAAGAATTGTTGCAAGACCTATTACCAAATTATATTGACGTTGGAACATACGTATATAAATATAAAGCGGAAATTAAAAATTATTTAGTAACCAAAATTAACAAATTCACAAACAAAGATGAACCAATAAATAATGAAAGAAAATTTGCTTGCAAACATTACATTCAAAGATTTTTCGAAAAAGAACCAATTGAAATAAATAAAAAGGAAATTGCAATAAACGAATTAAATCAAATTGCAATATATGAAGAAAATAGAATACAAGA
>CAZSIY010000180.1:0-3530 GCA_964606825.1 uncultured Oscillospiraceae bacterium
CGTATACACTCTGTCATCTGCCGAAACTCCCGCAGTGCCGCTTATAACGCAAACGCACTCCCACTGGCTGTGCATTTCTCCGTTGAAGCGCTCGCCTACTTCAAACTTGGTTTTAAAAGCGGAATAAACACCGTCTATCCCTATAAGTCTTTGATTGTCAAATCGTCGCATACTATCTCTCCCGAAACATGAACTGAAATTATATAAAAAAAGCAAATTTTAGCCTATTTTTGTATAGATTATATTTGATTTATGCGTTACAATAAGTTCATAAGCTAACTAAATAATATCACATATAAAAAATATTGTAAAGTGCTAAGGAGGATTTTTATGGAAAAATTTAAAATGGGCATTATCGGCCTCGGCGGCAGAGGCACGAGCCTTATGAAAGACACGATTTTGGATTGCGGAAAAGCAGATGTTACCATCGTTTGCGACGTATACGAAGATAGGACGGAAGAAGCCGCTAAAATCGTTTACGAAAAAACGGGCAAAAGACCCGAGCAAACAAAAGACTATCAAAAAGTTTTGAACAAAAACAAGGTAGACTGCGTATTAATCACAACCTCATGGCAAACTCACATTCCGATTGCCATAGACGTTGTACGCGCTGGAATTCCCCTCGCTCTTGAAGTGGGAAATGCATATTCCGTTCAGCAATGCTGGGATCTTGTACGCGCATGGGAAGAAACAAAATCGCCCTTTATGTTTATGGAAAACTGCAATTTCGGAAGATATGAAATGATGGCGCTCAACATGAAGAATTTGGGTGTTTTCGGAGAAATTATCCACTGCGCAGGCGGATATCACCACTGGCTCGCCGAGGAAATTTGCTTCGGACGTGAAAACCGACACTATCGCCTCGACAACTATTTAAAGAGAAATTGCGAAAACTATCCCACGCACGAGCTCGGCCCCATAGCACGAATGCTCGACATCAACTACGGAAATCGCATGATGACTTTATCATCGGTTGCTTCAAAATCCGTAGCGCTTAATGACTACGTTTCCGTTAAAAAATCAGACGACGAAGTTCTTAAAAATTCGCGTTTCAACCAGGGCGACGTTGTTACCACAACAATCAAATGCGCAAACGGCGAAACAATTGTGCTCACGCTCGACACAAACGCCCCCGGTTTTTATAACAGAGGATTTACCGTAATAGGTACAAAAGCAAGATACGACGAAGTTTCAAACTCCCTTTTCCTTGCAAACGACGAAGATTTAAAGAAAGAGTTTGACTGGAGAAAAACCGAACTTAACAACGTAGACACCAAATACATAGAAAAATACGAACACCCCGTTTGGAAAAAATATCAAGAAGACGGCGTTCAAGGCACCCACGACGGAATGGATTGGCTTGAATTCAACGAATTTTTCGACCGCCTTGCCGAGGGCAAAGAACACAGCATAGACGTGTACGATGCCGCTTCGTGGATGGCAATAGGATGCCTCAGCGAGCAGTCAATCTCCATGGGCGGTGCCCCGGTTGCAATACCCGACTTTACCGACGGAAAATGGATGACAAGAAAAGCAAATTATTAAAATATCATATGGCAAAAGCCGCAAGTTTTTATGCTTTGCGGCTTTTAATTTGCAAAAAATTTTATTTTTAAAATTCGTCAACCAGTAAGAAATCGGCAACATGCATGGTTTTTATTTCCTCATAATTGCCACCGAAAAAGGCATCTGTTGTTAAAATATATTTAGGGTAATTGTCGCGTACTTCAAGAAGTCGGTTATATTCTCTTTTTTCGGTTTCCGTGCTTTTGATTTCTTTTGTTATCTGAACATAAATTTTATCGCCCAGTTTTTCGGCAACAAAATCTATTTCACCGTTTGGTGTTTTACCGATATTTACTGCATTCCCCTTGCGGCATAGCTCAATGTACACCTCATTTTCAAGCATTGCCGCTACCGATGTGGGTTTATATCCGAGGGTGCTGTATTTGAGCGCCGTATCCGCAAGGTAGAATTTTTCTTAAGTTTTCAAACTTTCTTTTTCCTGTATGTCGTATCTTGAACAGCAATGCAAAATATACGCTTTTTCCAATTTTTCCAAATATCCGTAAACAATTTCGTTATCAATCGTTCGGCGCTCGCTTTTAAGGTAATCCGATATTGATTTTGCGGAAAATGTTTTTCCGACGTTATCAAATGCAAAACGTACAATGCGTTCGAGTTGGTCAACTTTACGAACTTGATTTCGCTTTACAATATCCGAAAAAACAGTGGAATTATATATATCTTACGATGGTATATACTTCATCTTGCTCATATTTTTTTAGGTGAGTTGTGGGAAATCCGCCAAGTTTTATATATTCCGACAATTCGTTTTTTACATCGGAAATCGGCGCGTATTCCCTTTTGAAATCGAGATATTCCGCAACGTCTTACTCCGGTTAAAATTTTTACAAACGGTTCATCGGTATATTTCATTATTCTTTCCGCATATTGGGTCTGTATATCATAATCGCCACATACGTTTACAAATATTTTACCGCAAAACTCAAAAAAATTCAACACTTTTGCGATTATAATCCGAAAAACTTTTTGTGCAAAACTTAAGCCGCAAAACTCGCGTTTTACGGCTTAATGTGAATCAGAAATTATATCCTGCTTCTATTGCTTTGATATTAGCATCGAGAAGAGCTTTTTTAGACTCGGGAACAAGTTTTGTTACCGCTTGTTTAAGCTCATCCAAGGTAAACATCTCGGTTTCTTTTATAAGTTTTCCCACTATAATCATATTGGCAAGTTTGGGAAGACCCATTTCGTTTGCCATTTGAGTTGCGGGGATTTTGTAAACGTCTATATCCGTACGGGTGGCATCTCTTGAAATGAGAGTGCTATCCACAAAAGCTTTGCCGCCGGGAACAAGGGCGTTTTCGAATTTGTCAAAGGACGGGCCGTTCATTGCAACAAGTGCCGTAGGCTCTACGATTATAGGCGATGCAACCGGTTCGTCGGAAACGATAACGTGGCAGTTGCATGTGCCTCCGCGCATTTCGGGGCCGTATGAGGGAAGGTGGGAAACGTTTTTGTTTTCAATCATTCCCGCATAAGCAATGGCCTTGCCCGAGAACAAAATACCCTGACCGCCGAAACCGGCAAATATTGTTTCATAAGTCATGTTATTTTTCCTCCTTTGTAATGTCTTTATAAACGCCGAGAGGATAGTGAGGAATCATATTCTCTCTCATCCAGTCAAAAGCTTCGATAGGTGACATTCCCCAGTTTGTCGGGCATGTGGAAACCACTTCGACAAGCGAGAAACCTTTTCCCGCAAGCTGCATTTCGAAAGACTTTTTAATAGCTGCTTTTGCCGCTTTTATGTGAGGAATTGTATCCACGGTAACTCTTTCAATATAAGACGGGCCATCGAGAGTTGCGAGCATTTCGCTTACTCTTATTGGATTGCCGTTGCGCTGTTGGTCTCTTCCGTAAGGAGTTGTTTGAGTTACCTGGCCAAGAAGAGTTGTAGGCGCCATTTGGCCGCCTGTCATGCCGTAAATGGCGTTGTTTATAAA
>CAZSIY010000181.1:0-3509 GCA_964606825.1 uncultured Oscillospiraceae bacterium
TTGCTTGCTTGCTTGCTTGCTTGCTTGCTTGCTTGCTTGCTTGCTTGCTTGCTTAGGCATTTTATCATTTTCTGTCATCAATGTCAACCTCTCAGTCGAAAATTTTTTAATCGAGCAAATCAATCTTTTCAAGCGCGTTTTCATATTCGCTTTTCACGGCTTCAAAATCGCTTTTTGGCGGCAAGTCGGGCGCCTCTCTGAGAAGCTCGGTAAGAGAAGAAGCAGCATTTGCCAAGCTGTTTAATCCCAAATTCGCCGCGGTACCTTTTAAAGTGTGCGCCGCCAAAAACGCCGCTTTTACATCGTTTTCTTCAAAAGCGGTTTCAAGGGATTTAAAAGACAGATCCCCAGGGAATTTTCGCACAAATTTTTTTATCATTTCGTCGCTCGGCAAGCGAGTTATCACTTCTTCGTAGGCGCCGCCCACGGATTTGAAAAATTCTTCAAAATTCATCTTTTATTTCCCCCAATTCTTATTTCTGAATTTATCTTTATACATTGCTTTGTCTGCAATATCTATTGCCTTTTCAAACGGATGAACGTCATAGGCACCACCAATGCTTATGTCATGCTTTAAGTCGGCATATTTTTCTATTTCCGACTCACGCACTATTTTTTTGATATCTTCGAGCTTTGCGAAGAAATCTTCCTCCGATATATTGTCGAATATCAAAAGAAATTCGTCACCGCCGTATCGGATAAGCACGTCTTCTTTTCTTATGCAAGACTTTATCACTTTCGAAATATGCTTTAGCGCCGCATCGCCCACAATATGGCCGTAGGTGTCATTTATGCTCTTAAACTCATCTATATCGGCAATGGCTATGCCCTTTGCGTTTTCATGATTTGGCATAAAGCTTTCAAGGTATGCACGGGAATAAGTTTTTGTGAGAGTGTCTTTATAATAATTTTTAAGTGCCATGCTGTCGGGCAAAAATCCTATTTCGTTTTGAGATTTTTCAAAAGAGTCGTCTATGCAAAATGCCACTTCAAGCGCATAATCGTTTCCGCCGGACTGCATATATCTTGAAAGCACGGAATAAAGGAGCCCGTCTTTTACTTCCAACTTGCTCATCCAATTTTTATTTTTGAGCGCCGTGGCGGAAATACAGTTTTTACAAGGCTCGCTACGGTTCCAAACACTGTAACACTTATGCCCCGTTCCCACAATGGAGCCGTCTTTGTTTACTTTCATGACTTCGCATGTTTTGGGATCTACCACGCACACAACATCGAACATGTCGCACATGGAGAGAATGGTTTCGCCGGTAACAATTTTATCGTTTATGATAAATTCCGCACTGCGGCTTATTATTTTATCGTGAATATCGGTAAACTGACCTATTACGCCTATAAAAGAATTGTTTTTCTCCGCCCAAATTGTTCGCACAAACACCTTGTGCCACCTCAAATTTCCGTTTACGGGCACAAGAGCGGTTATTTCCACGTCTGGGTTTTCGCGAGTGGTGGCGTTTACCTTTTCGTTTAATATTTCGCTGTCTTTTTCATTCAAAAGCCTTATGGCATCACTTTGCAAGTGGATTTTTTCGCCGTTCTCGTTGTAATATCTTATGTATTGAATATTTCTCAATACGGAATCGTATTCAAACTGTATGCCAACGGAATGGTCGGAAAAAAATTCTTTTTTTGTTCTCTCTGCCTCAATAAGGCTTTCGTAGCGCTCGTCAACTGATAAATCCTCGTTTTCGAGAGCTTCGCTTGTAAGGGTATAGGTATCTTCTTCGGGTTCAAATTCCGCTTTGTTTATTTGAAGATTTATAAAGAGCTCGTCCGAAATTTCGTCAAAGCACTCCAAAACAAGCGGGTTAAACAATCCGCACTCGCCACCCAATATCATATCAAGAGCTTTTTCGTGGGAATACGCCTTTTTATAGCATCTTTCGCTCGTTAGTGCATCGTACACATCGGCAATTGACACCACCTGGGCCCAAATGGGAATATCATCACCCGAGATACCGTCGGGATAGCCTTTACCATCCCAACGCTCATGGTGATAGCGGCAAATTTCGTGAGCCACCATCATCATTTTTTCGTTTTGGTCTATGGGGATACTTTTTAAAAATTCATCGCCGTTTACGGTATGATTTTTCATAATTTCCCATTCTTCGTCATTTAATTTGCCGGGTTTGTTCAAAATAGTTTCGGGCACCATCATCTTTCCTATATCGTGAAGTGAGGAAACCGACGAAATCATAGAAATATCTCCATCGGAAAGGTGATATTTATTGGTTTTTTTAACCAGTTTTTTCAAAACCATATTTGTAATGGTTTGAACATTTCTTGTGTGGTCGCCCGACTCGCTGTTGCCTATTTCCACAACATGGCTGAAAATGGTAATGAGCATGTTATTTATCTTTTCGCGTCTAAAAACCTGGCTTTCCACCGTTTTCACAAGCTGTTTTTTCTGAAAATACATCATGAGAGGTATTTTTTACGCGGTGCTGAACTAAAAACGCGTTAAACGGGCGCACGATATAGTCTGTAGCGCCGAGGTAATATGCATTTTTTATGAAGTTGTCGTCATTTTCCGCCGAAATTATAACCACGGGAACATATTCAATCCAGTTTCTCTCACGCATAACCTTTAAAACCTGCATACCGCTTATTTTCGGCATGTTCATGTCAAGAAGAACCATGTCTATCATAGCGTTTTTCGACAAAATATCAATGGTTTCTTCGCCGTCGGCGGCGTAAACATACTCGTAGTCACCGCCCAAAATATCGGTGAGCATTTCACGATTCAGAGCCGAGTCGTCGGCTATTAATATTTTCCTTTTTCGCTGATTGTTTTCCACTGTCATATCTACCCCTCCGTTGTCATATTTCATCTGTATTTTCCCCTAAAATCTTACGAAGAATTTTTACCAATGCCAAAAGGTCTATGGGTTTTGCGATGTGCGCGTTCATGCCCGCATCGATGCTTCTTTTCACGTCTTCGGTAAAGGCATTTGCCGTCATTGCCACAATCGGTATGGTTTTACCCTCGGGATTTTTGCCGTTTCTTATTGCCCTTGCGGCATCGAGGCCGTTCATGTTGGGCATTTGAATATCGGTAAGAACGGCATTGTATTCGCCCGATTTTGCGCATTCAAATTTTTCGACAAGTTCTTTTCCGTCGACACAAACAGTACATGTTGCCTTATACGATTCGAGCATTTCCGCCAAAATTTCGGCGTTTAGCTCGTTATCTTCGGCGCAAAGGAATTTCATACCCGCAATGTAAGACGTATCGACCTTGCTTTGAAGAGTGTCTTTGACGCTTGTTTTCGGCTTTTGCAACTTATCGATTTCTATAAGCGCGGTAATTTTCACCACGGTGCCCTCATTTGGAGCGGATTTTATATCAACGGTGCCGCCCATGAGCTCCGCAAAATTCTTTACTATCGACATGCCGAGTCCTGTGCCCTGCACTTTATTTGTAACGGAAGCCTCGCCCCTTGAAAAGGGTTCGAAAATTTTATCCAGCACCTCGTGGGTCATTCCTACGC
>CAZSIY010000182.1:0-3496 GCA_964606825.1 uncultured Oscillospiraceae bacterium
CAAAAAAGCCTGCTCTCTTAATCTTTTTAAAAGAACGTCGTAATCGTACACAGTTTCTTCGAAAATTTCGGGATCTGCCCAGAAAGTTATTTCCGTGCCGGTGTCTTTGGTGTTGCCTATTTCGTGCACTTTTCCGTCGGGAACGCCTCTTTTATAGCTTTGGTACCAGGTTTTTTCTCCGTCGTTTACCTTAACTTCCAGTTTTGTGGAGAGGGCATTTACAACGGACGCACCTACACCGTGGAGACCTCCGGAAACTTTATATCCTCCTCCGCCGAACTTTCCGCCCGCATGAAGAACCGTAAACACTACATCGATTGTAGATATGCCCATTTTTGGGTGAATTCCGTGGGGAATACCGCGGCCGTTATCTTTTACGGTGATGGAATTATCTTTGTTTATAGTTACGTCAATTTGGGTACAAAATCCGGCCAAAGCCTCGTCTATACTGTTGTCTACAATTTCGTAAACAAGGTGATGAAGGCCTCTTATCGACGTTGAGCCGATGTACATTCCGGGTCTTTTTCTTACAGCTTCAAGTCCTTCCAAGACTTGAATTTGATTTTCATCATATTCTGTATTTATCATAGCTTTTCCTTTCCGGTTTAATTACTTAAACAGTTCCATTTTAAAATACGTTTCTATATTGCTCGCTCTTTTTAGGAGCGTTTGTGACGATATGGGAGATATGTAAACCTTTGTTTTTTTGTTTTCCGACACTATTACGTAAGATTTCGGGAGCTCGTCGTTTACGCTTATGACGGGGCTGGTTTTTTGGACTTTTTTGAGAAAGTCTTTCGTAATTTTTGAAACCGAGGTGGTTTCAAGGTCCATTATTGCGACAATGCTTTGTATTCTTACGTATATGTCGCCGCCAAGATGTAGGTACATTTTGAGCTCCTTTCTTTTGTGGGGTGGTTGTTGATGAGGGGATAAAAAATTTTTTATTTTCACCTCATCCGAGTTGCTACGCAACCCACCTTTCCCTCAAGGGGGGAAGGCTTTGCTTCGCCTCACTTTAAGTAAATTAAAAAGAGATGGGAAAACAATCCCTCAGGCTCCCCTTACCATAAAGTGAGCCTTATGCTCATTAATAAAAAATACTACAAAATCTTCCCATTTTCCACTTTAAAAAACTTTGCGTTTTTTTCCGACGCCATTTCTTTATCGGTACAGGTGATAACAACTTGTCGGTCGTTAATATTTTCTGTAAAGAACTCGCGGCGTTTTATATCGAGTTCGCTTAGTACGTCGTCTAATAGCAAAAGCGGTTGTTCACCGGTGATATTTTTAATTATTTCGCACTCTGCGAGTTTCATTTTAAGAACGCAAGTTCTCGTTTGCCCCTGGGAACCGTATTTTTTTACGCTTTTACCGTTTATTGAAACATCAAAGTCATCTCTGTGGGGACCGATGAGGGTTATGCCCTTTTCTATATCTCTTTCTATGTTCAATTTAAGCTGATTTACAAAATTTTCTTTATCGCAAAAATCGTTTTTTATGCCGCAACAATAGCTCACGCTTACTTTTTCGTTTTCTATGTCGAAAAAATTTATATTTTTATCCATGAGCTCTATTGCACGATTTCTGTAATTGGCAATATTTACGCCGTACTGGGCGAGCCTGTCATCCCAAACTTCCAAAGTGTCAAGCATTTTTTTATTATGGGATTTTAAAATATTGTTTCTTTGCTTTAAAATTTTATAATAGCAAAGCAAATTTTTAAAATACAAAGGCTTTGTTTGGCTTATAAACACGTCTAAAAAATTTCTTCTGACTCCCGGGCCCTCACGTATGAGATTTAAATGTTCGGGGGTAAAAATTACCATATTGGCAAGGCCTATAAGCTCACTTTGTTTTTCAAGATTTATGCCGTTTACCTTTACAGACTTTTTATCCGTTATATAAATTTCGGCGGAATGCTCGCGCATGGCGGCATCAAAGACTATTTTCGTATGAGAATAATCTTCGCCGAACTTTACGGCTTCCCTGTCTCTGGCGCTTCTGAAAGATTTGCAGGTGCAAAAATAGTAAAGAGCCTCTATGACATTTGTTTTTCCTTGGCCGTTTAAACCATGAAAAACATTTATTCCGTCTGAAAAACTTATGCTTTCGCTTTTATAATTTCTGAAATTTTCCAAATTAAGAGTTTTTACTCTCATGCTCAATCACAAACCTTAACGGTGAAGCTGTCGCCCTCGTAATTTATATCTACCACGTCGCCGGGGTAAACCTTTTTGCCGCGCCTCAATTCTGTTTCGCCGTTTAGACAAACGTAACCGTTTACCACAAGGTATTTCGCATCGGCGCCGTTTTCGGTGATACCGGCAAATTTAAGGAGCTGATCAAGTTTTATAAAAGGGGTTTCAATTTTAATATTTTCCATATCTTACCTCAATTTTTAAGTCTTATGGGAAGAACAAGGTAAATAAAGCCTTCGCCCTCAACGGGTTTCATAAGACAAGGACTCTGGGGAGTGTTGAACTCAAGCATTATTTCCTCGGTATCTATGCTTTTTAAGGTATCTAAAAGAAGTTTTGATGCGATACCTATTTTAAGGTCGTCGCCGTGCTGATCTACTTCCATATTTTCGTCAAAATTACCTCTTTTTGATATACATCCTACGTTGAGATACGAATTTTCTATATTTAAAATAATAGGAATTTTCGGGTCGTCGTAATTTATTATAATAGAGGCTCTTTCCACCATGTCGGTAAGGCTTTTAACGTCTGCCTTTACGGTGATTTGGGAAGATGCGGGAATGAACTTATTGTAGTCCATAAATTCTCCCTCCAAAAGCCTTGAAATAATAACGAATTCGTCAAAGGCAAACATTACGCTGTTTTCCCTTACTGTAACAGTAACTATGGTAGAGTCGTCTTTTAAAATTTTCAAAAGCTCGTTGAGCGCTCTTCCGGGAACCACGAAAGAGAGGTCTTCGTACTCGGTTTCGGGAATAATTTGATTTCGAAGAGCCAATCTGTAACCGTCTATTGAGATAACGCGGAGTGTGCTCTTTTTTATTTCAAATTTTGAACCTGTGAGTATCGGACGGCTTTCGTTACTTGAAATTGCGAAAATTGTGCTTCTTATAATGTTTTTAAGGTCGGAAGAATATATTTTAAAAGAGTCTCCGTCGCTTATTTTCTTAATTTCGGGGTAACCTTCGCTTGATAGATAGAGAATGTTAAACTTTGTGTTTTGACAACTTATTTTTATCTCGTTTGACGCGTCGGTTTCTATTGTGATTTCGCCGTTTGGAAGTTTTCTTACAATATCCGCGAAAATTCTCGCATCTACTATAATGCTTCCCTGCTCGGAAACATTTGCATCAATAACACTCTCAACAGAGAGGTCCAAGTCGCTTCCTGTCATTTTTAATTTATCCGAGGCATCTATTTTTATGCCTTTTAATATATCTATCGCACAGGAGTTGTTTACGGCTTTTGATACCACAGATATAGCTTCGTTTAAATTTGCTTTGTCACATGTGAAT
>CAZSIY010000183.1:0-3484 GCA_964606825.1 uncultured Oscillospiraceae bacterium
AAACTCTACTAACCCCACAAGATTTCAGCATCCCGTTGCCGGCACATACAAAAAAGAATGTATCGCTCTCGGCAAAAAATATTTCTCTGTTGCTTCCGGCGGCGGTACAGGAAGAACTCTCCACCCCGATAACATGGCAGCAGGCCCCGCTTCTTATGGCATGACAGATACCTTGGGCAGAATGCACTCCGATGCACAGTTTGCAGGTTCTTCTTCCGTTCCGGCTCACGTTGAAATGATGGGCTTAATCGGTGCAGGTAACAACCCGATGGTTGGTATGACCGTTGCAGTTGCAGTTGCAGTTCAGGAATGTATGAATAAATAAGGAATATCAAGGGTTTTGGGACTTTTGAAAATTTCTTTGAATTAAAAATGAAAAACTTTTTAGTTGGACACATCATTTTGGGATTTTTACCCATGATGTGTCCAACTTTTTTGTTAATTTGAAAGGGATTTTACTATGAAGAAATTACAAATGTCCGAAGCCAAAACAATCACATTTGAACAAGGGTGTAATATGCACCTTGACAACTGCCGACAACGTAATTTGCGTGAGGGAACGATTAACCATTACAAACAGAGTTACACTCAATTTTATAAATATTTCAATCCTAAAATGCCTATTACAGAATTGACACAAGAAGCATACAAACAATATGTTATCTACTTATGCGAAACATTGAATAATGATATAAGCATTAATTCGTATTTGCGTGACCTGATTACCACAATTCATTTCTTGATGAACGATGGATATTTAGACCATTACAAAATTCAGGCAATCAGAGTTGATAAATCACACGTTGAAACATATACGGATGATGAATTAAAGTTGTTATTAGAGAAACCAAACATAAAAAATGTAGTTTTGCAGAGTATCAAAGTTGGGTAATGACAAACTTTCTTTTTTGTACGGGCATACGACAAAGAAGTCTGATTTTTTTAAAAGTAAAAGACATTGACCTTGACAACAATATTGTTGTCAAGGTCAATGTCACGAAAAACAGAAAACCACTTCTTTTGCCGATAAATCAAACAATGGTAAATAGTTTAATTGAGTATTTAAAACATAGACAATACAAAACAACAGACGATTTTTTATTTTGTAATGTGTTTGGTTGCCAACTGGTAAAAAGCACTTGTTATCACCGCCTTTATGAATACAATAAACGGCGGAAACGTTGTCACACTTTCAAGATTTTTAGGACATTCGAGCCTTGAAATAACACAGAATTATATAAATTTACTTGTTAGTGATGTTGCAGAACAAGTAAACGAAATAAATTTACTTGATAAATTTGCAGGCAAACACAGTATAAAAATGAAAAGAAATTAAACCATTTCAGAGGATAGAACAATCAATGTTTGATCCTCTATTTTAATGTGATTAAAACATCTTTTATTCCAAAAGAAAACAAGTTGAAAACGCCTATAAAACATCTATTTAACATCTTTTTAACTGTTTTGATTTGTTGAGTGCCGCCGCTCATAAAAAAATATTTTAGAAAAACTTCAAAAAAGTTTGATATGTCATATTATAACGACTGGTTTCTGCCCAAAAAAAGAAACAGAATATGGTTTTATATACGATGTGGGAATATCTATGCGAAGAAGACATGGAAATGTCAATGTAATAAATTTTAAGGAGGAAAAACACATGCAAGAAGGAACAAGAGTATTAGCAGTTGCATTGTCTAATGATGTATTTGATAAATTAGATGACTACGTAAAAGAAATGCAAGTAAACAAGAAGCAGTATGTTGCAGAACTTATAGAAAAGGATTTGGAATAGAAACTTCGACAGAAGCAGGAACCTGCAAAACAGATTGAGGTGAGACAGGCTCCCGATGGTCAATAGGTTTGGGGCCGAGCAGAAGTCATAAATGCGTTAGATAAGTTTATGATAGAAAACGGAAGAATTCCTATCATATTTGGAGTCTATTTTCTTTTTTATTTGTCACCCATCAATTGTATCACAACAAGATAAATCTGGACTTTTTCG
This sequence comes from uncultured Oscillospiraceae bacterium, assembly GCA_964606825.1. Classification (GTDB taxonomy): domain Bacteria; phylum Bacillota; class Clostridia; order UMGS1810; family UMGS1810; genus CAKSIN01. The sequence goes on from CAZSIY010000183.1 coordinate 2,003, forward strand.
ACAGTCTGTGGCGATTGCATTTGCAATCGCCCAGTTTCTACTCATATGTATGTGAAATTTTTTGGTATAATCCTTAAATTAAGGCAACTTATTTGGTTATGATAATAAAATTTCACAAATAAGAAAAATAAGTGTTGCATTATCAAAAAAATAGTGCTAAAATTATTTTTATAAATTTATTTTATGGGAGGCATTTAAAATGACATACGTAGAGAGAGTTTTGGAAGAATTAGAAGCCAAAAATCCCGCACAGCCGGAATTTATCCAGGCTGCAACAGAGGTGCTTACAAGTCTTGCACCTGTATTTGAAAAGCACCCCGAATATGAAGAGGCGGCTCTTCTTGAAAGAATTGTTGAACCCGAAAGACAGATAATGTTCAGAGTTCCTTGGGTTGATGACAACGGTAAAGTGCATGTAAACAGAGGATACAGAGTCCAGTTTAACAGCGCGATAGGACCTTATAAAGGCGGCATAAGACTTCACCCGTCCGTAAATCTCGGAATTATTAAATTCTTGGGATTTGAGCAGGTGTTTAAAAACTCGCTTACCACATTGCCGATAGGCGGCGGTAAGGGCGGTAGCGACTTTGACCCCAAAGGTAAATCTGACAGAGAAATCATGGCATTTTGCCAGAGTTTCATAAATGAGCTTTACAGACATATCGGAGCAGATACCGACGTACCTGCCGGCGATATAGGAACCGGAGCAAGAGAAATCGGATATATGTTCGGTCAGTACAAGAAACTTAAAAATTGCTACGAGGGCGTATTTACAGGAAAAGGCCTTGCATGGGGCGGCTCTCTTGCAAGAACTGAAGCTACCGGTTACGGTCTTGTATATTTCGCGCAGGAAATGTTAAAGGACCTCGGCACCACATTCGAAGGAAAAACAGTTGTTGTTTCCGGTGCGGGTAACGTTGCTATTTACGCAACTCAAAAAGCTCAGCAACTAGGCGCGAAAGTTGTTGCTCTTTCTGACTCAAATGGTTATATTTATGATGAAGAGGGCATTGACCTTGCGGCAGTTAAAGAGATTAAAGAAGTAAAACGCGGAAGAATTAAAGAGTATTTAAATTACAGACCCAACGCAAAATACACCGAAGGAAAGGGTATTTGGACAATTAAATGTGACGTTGCTCTTCCTTGCGCAACACAGAATGAACTTCTCATAGATGATGCGAAAGCGCTCATTGCAAACGGTTGCTTCCTCGTTGCCGAAGGCGCGAACATGCCTACAACTCTTGAAGCTACAAAGTATCTCCAGGAAAACGGCATATACTTTGCTCCCGGTAAAGCATCAAATGCGGGCGGTGTTGCTACTTCCGCTCTAGAAATGAGCCAGAACTCTCAGAGACTTTCTTGGTCTTTCGAAGAAGTAGACGAAAAGCTCCACGGCATTATGGTTACAATTTACAAAGAGGCTCGCAAAGCTGCCGACGAATACGGCAAAGAGTATAATGGCAAAGCAGACCTCGTGTCCGG
>CAZSIY010000184.1:0-3468 GCA_964606825.1 uncultured Oscillospiraceae bacterium
GACCACAAAAATGAAAAATAAAAAAAAAAATTTTTAAGTGAAAAAAACAAAAGTACCGAAAAACCGAATAACATAAATTGTTATTACGACGGAAACAAATTGAGAGCACTTTTAAAAGAACACTCGGCCGAAAATGAACTGCAAATTCTAAACCGATATTATCTTACCGAACCCGAATTTTAAAACGATATTTAAGAAAATGCCATCGGACGTGCTCTGTTTCCGATGGCATTTTTCTTATCTTACGAATTCTGTTTTAATGCGATTTTCGGGAATATCGCGAACCTCGTATTTTTCGTTAAATTTTCCGAGTGCAATTGCGCAAAACGGGGTCATATTTCCAGGTACTTTGAGCTTTGCTTTAAGCTCGCCGTTTCCGGCCAGAGCACCTACCGCGCCCCAAATATGGCAAGCGCCCACGCCGAGCTCCGTTGCCGCCAAAGCCATATTCTGCACAACGGTTGCCGCGTTTGAGTAATTAACATTGCTCATTAATTCATCTCCCGCTTCTGACGAAACCAAAATCACGGTAGGCGCGCCATAAAACGGATGTATGTTGGGATCACCCACGACACTTGCCATAGCTTTTTCCCAATCGGCGAGTGATTCTTTATTTTCAATAACAGTAAGGCTTAAAGTGTCATACATAGCGCGCCCCACCGGTGCGGCATATGCGGCTTTTAATATCTCATTAAGCTCTTCTTCGGTAATTTTTTCGCCGTTAAAATTTCTGATTGACTTTCTGCTGTAAATTGCTTCCAATGTGTTCATAATATGTACCTCCGAATAAAATTTTAGCAATGAAACCTTTCGTCTTCTTTAGGTTTTCTCTTTGCTACGATTGCGGCTTTCATTGCCGCTTTTCGCTCGTATATTGCCTCAACCTCTTTTTCAATATCAACCGGCGGATAGTGCAAACCGCTTTTGAGCGCTTGAACCATTTGCTCGGTGCGATTGCGGATTTTGTATTCTTTTCCGTCTTTAATAAAGATATTTCCGGTTTGACCGAAAATGAGTTGAACATTGTTTTCGGCGCAAGCATCGTGCACTTTTTTCACCCATTCATAGTGAAGAGGACGAGAACCCAAATAGTTTTCGCCGCCGGCAAGAACCGTTTCTATTTTGCCTGTTTCAAGGTAAGATGCAATGTCAATCTCGCCGATAAAGGGCTTTAAGCTCACCCAGCGGTGCTTCGCTGGCAAATCGAGCAAATACGGTATTCTCTCATCAAGGCGTTTTTGATTTTCGCAGGAAACGGAAAAGGACACATTATCCCATCCCTCACCCCAATCGGGTGGCAGACAGTCTTTTATTCGCTCAGCTCGCTTGGTAAGCAGAGAAAAGGTCACGTCGGGGCGGCGCCTTATAAAATTCCATGCTTCATCGCGCCATTCGTCGGCTTCTTCCACAAAGAAATCGCTTGCCATGCACACACGCACAAAGCAACCGCTCGGGAGCTTATATTCGCCGTTTCTCGTCTTTTTTACGGGCAAATTAAAATCCGATTTGTTTTTTACCACTTCGTTTGTATCTCTTCCATAACGCTTATCCAAAAAATACGCATAGCAGTTTTGGCACCCCTCGGAGCACTTGTGGCATCCGTGCCAAGGGTTCCAAATTTTATCGTTTAAATCCATTATCGGCTCACTCCTTTAAGTTTAACAATATTGTGTTTGCATCATTTAAAATGCTTAAAAGTTTTTCATAATCTTCACTGCCCAATCGATTTTCCAAATGCATGAGTTGATTTTTTGTTGTTTCGCCGGCATCGGCCACCAATTGTATTGCTTTTTGCGTGGGCACAACGTAAAAACTTCTTTTATCCTCTTTTAAATACTCTTTTTCGATGTATTTTTTCTTTTCGAGAGAGGAAATATGCGCCGTAATCATAGGTTTTGACACATCGACAAGCTGTGCAATCATAAGCGGTGTAAAAGGTCCTTCACGCAAAACAATAATATTTAAAACCGCCATTTCACTCGGCCTTATAGGCAAATCTTTTTTTAGCTCTATATAGCCTTTGCAAAATTTTGACAAAACAGCGTTTGCCTCAGCATATTTATCCACATTACGCCTCCGAATAGTTAATCTGCATTAACTATTATAATGCGCGAAATGCGGCTTGTCAACCCTTTTTGAAAATTTAATCCACAAACCACTTTAAAATCGGAATATTTTTAAGATAAAGGCGCTTTAGTTCCGTTTGCCAATACCTCTTTTCCTTTTCAGTGCACGCCCGCTTTATTTCCATAACAAGATAGCCTCTTTTGTCAACAATAGGCAAAGCTATGCAGAAATATATGTAGACTGCCACGACTATTATAATTATTAAAATCAACGTACTCATATGTATTATCCCCCGTTTTTCAAAAAATCATCATTGGCAAAAATGTCGGCAAACCCTCTTTTTTCGCAAAACGCAAACGCCTCATCCATTTGGCTTCGCCTTAAGCTCATATTGTGCATATCGCTTGCGACAACAAACTTTCCCCTGCATTTTAAAATTTTACCCACTTTCCGCCTTGAATTAAACCTCAAAAGGCTTTCGGCGTTTATTTGATATATCACGTTTAAATCTTTTGTTTCTTCGATTATTTCGACGCTGTTGGAATATCTTTCCACATGAGCCGCAATCACCGTTATACCCTTGCAATTGAGCGAATATATCCAATCGGAAAAATGAATTTTTCTGTCGCTCAAAGGAAACTCCGAAAGAAGCAAATCGGTATTTTCAAAACAAAGTTTTTTAATGTCGGCATGGCGGCTTATATCGTGGTCGCAATACACTTCGGCTCCGAGCACGAGGCGCGGAATGTTTAAACATTTTTGCGCAAAAGGAAGTATGAGCTCATAAGATTTTGCTCTTCGTGCCAAAAAATCGTCAATTGCACTTTCGCTGTGGATAACGCAATGCGGCGTAAGAACGCAGGTTTTTACATTTTGATTGAAACTCCTTTTCAGCATTTCGATACTTTGCGAAACGTCTTTTGCGCCGTCATCGATTTTAGGTAAAGCGTGGCTATGGATATCTGTCATTTTGAGTTTGAATACGAATACTTTTCATATCCGTATTTTCCTTTGCCGTAGTGTTTATGAGTTTTATCCATGCAACCGAGCATTACAAAGCCCAAAATTTTGGCATTGGCCTTTTTGGCGGTTTCTACGGTAGTGTCCAAAAACTCGAATTTTGTTACGTGTTGGCGAACGATTACCACAATTCCCGAGCTCTGTTTAAAGGTAATTGCGGCATCGGTAACCACAGTAGTTGGCGGAGTGTCTATGAATATATAGTCATATTTTTCCTTAAGCGAATTTATCATTTTCTCATACTCTTCACTCTCCAAAAGCTCAGACGGATTTGGAGGTGTTCCGCCACTTGTGAGGCAATCGAGATTTTCGCGTACATTTTTAACTATTGCATCTTCGATAACGCAAAATCCGCACAAAACGTTGGACACTCCCTCATCA
>CAZSIY010000185.1:0-3466 GCA_964606825.1 uncultured Oscillospiraceae bacterium
GAATTATAGTTTTGGTTTGCGCAACGTCTATTCTTACGTTTACCACATCGCCGATTTTTCTTACAGACGGCATCGAAAAACTTTTAAAGCCTTTTTCGAAAATAGGTCTTCCGGCTCACGAACTTGCCATGATGATGACAATTGCCCTGCGTTTTATTCCTACCTTGCTTGAAGAAACCGACAAAATCATAATGGCGCAGAAGTCACGCGGTGCTGATTTTGAAAGCGGAAATATTTTCAAACGCGCAAAAGCGCTTGTGCCAATATTGGTGCCTCTTTTCATAAGTGCTTTCAGGCGTGCGGACGAGCTGGCAACCGCTATGGAGTGCCGCTGCTACAGAGGCGGCGACAATCGAACCAGACTTCACGAAATTAAATTTACCAAAAAAGATTTTTTTGCATTTGGAGTAATGGCAATATTTGCCGCAATAATTATAACTTTCGGAGTGCTCGGAATATGAGAAATCTAAAACTTACCGTACAATACGACGGAACAAATTACCATGGTTTTCAAATACAGCCAACGGCGCCCACTGTTCAAAAAACTTTGGAAGATGCTCTTTGTGCCATCACAAAAGAAGATATTCATATAAATGGCTGTTCAAGAACTGATGCGAAAGTGCATGCCAAAATGTATGTTTGCTCTTTTAATACGGATTTTCCTATTCCCGCGGAGCGACTGCCGATTGTTTTAAATAACAAATTGCCAAAAGACATAAAGGCACTGGAGTGCGTTGAGGTTCCCGCGGAGTTTCACGCGCGTTTCGACACAAAATGCAAAACTTATCGCTACGTGATAAACACAAATCCGTCACCCGAAGTTTTTACGAGAAATTACGAGTGGCAACTAAAAAAAACTCTAAATTCGGATAACATGCAAAAAGCGAGCAAATATATTATAGGAACGCACGATTTTGCTTCGTTTATGACGTCGGGAGCTACAGTTTCAAGCACCGTAAGAACGGTGTTTTCTCTAAAAGTTGAAGCCGATGGCGATTATGTGACGATTTACATTTGTGCCGACGGATATTTATACAACATGGTAAGAATTATCACGGGAACTCTTGTAAATGTAGGCCTCGGGAATATCGAAGCCGAGCAAATGGAGCAAATTGTGGCAATGAAATCCAGAGAATACGCAGGCCCGACGGCTCCGCCTCAAGGGTTGTCACTGTATAAGGTAGAATATTAAAACGGAGGTGTTATTGTGAAAGACAATAACGTTTCAAACGACAACATAATTGATTTTCCCGCAAAAAGCTCGAACGAAACAACCGACACCAAAGAGAAAAAATACAGAAATAAAAAGAAAAATAACGGTTTTGCATATAAATCCCTGGCGATTGTGATAGCACTTATCATATGCATTGTGATATTTATTATTTTCTCCGACTCATCGTTTGAAACAACCGATGCGGTAAACGATGACCCGATAAGTGTTTTAAGCTCGGAAAACTATGGTTTTGCCCCTTATAAAAGCGGATTTGTGTTCGCGCATGACGGCAAAATCGCCTGCTACAACACAAATATGGATATGCAGTGGAAAATAGAGGGTTCGAAAACGCCGCCCACCGTAAAAACCAACGACAGGTACGTGCTCACATATTATAAAAACGATGACTGCGCCATAATTACCAACGGATCTTCCGATGTAAAAATAAAGTCCGACGGAAATGTTGCATATGCCGATGTTAACTCCAATGGCTATGCTACTTTGATTGTAAAAGAAGAGGGATTTAAAAACCAGATAGCCGTATACGACAAAGACGGAAAATCTGTATTTAAATGGCACAATTCCGATAAATATATATCTTCAGCGTACCTTGCCGACGACAACCACACGCTCCTGGCAACGGAGATTGTTTTAAATGATGACGGCGTAAGCACAAACCTTGTTTTGTGCGATATAAGAAAGGAACTTAAACTCAAAGAATTTTCTTTGGGCGAGTCTGCCGTTTGCGACATTACCTTTGTTTCCAAAAACAGGTTTATTGCAGTATGTGATGACCGCATGGCATGTTTTTCAACCTCACTTTCAAAAAAATGGGAAGTGGATTACGGCAAGAAAAATCTCTACACATACGACGTAAGCAATAAAAACGAAGTAGCGCTCATATTCGGCGAAGATGACTCACTTCTTACAGGTTCTGAAATCGAATACTACAATGCCAGAGGTAAAAAAATAGGAAGTTTTGTAAGTAAATCTAAAATACAAAGTATCGATGTTCAAGGGAATCATTCGCTCATTGCTTACGACAGAAAAATTGCCGTGGTAAATAGTAAAGGAAAAGAAATTTCTTCCGAAGAACTTAATTTCGATATAAGAAAATGCATTTTCATGGGAAATAAAAAATGCGCTCTGGTAATTTCAGGAGCTTCGGCAACCCTTGTAGAGCTTTAATTGAGGATACAAAGATGATTATTGATTTTTCAGTTGTGGCAATAATATTGCTGTTTGGCGCTTTGGGATACAGGCGGGGGTTTTCGTCTATTGCAATGTCATTTTTGGCATTGGCGTTCTCGGCGCTTATAACTTTTTTTATATATGATGCGGTATACGCGGGAATTTTAAAAACAAATTACGGTAAAGATGCTCAAATAAAAATTGAGCAAACGGTTGAAAAGCATTTTGAAGAAAGTGGGGGAGATGCACTTAAAAGCATTCCCGTTTTAAACTTTGGAACGCCTAACGACGATCTGAGCATTGCCGAAAGCATTGCCAAAAAAGTTTCCAAACTTATAATTTCGGCTATTGTACTTGTGATTACGTATATAATTGCAAAACTTGTCGTATTTATTTTAAAGGTTATCTTAAGAAGTGCAAGCAATTTGCCTGTGATAGGACCTGTTGACTCGCTTTTGGGATTTATTTGCGGATTTTTATTCGGCTGTGTGTGGGCGGCAGGCATATGCTTTGTTTTGGGGCATCTGGCACTTTTAGATAGCTCGGATTTTTTGGTAAAACAATACAATTCATCGGCACTTGTGCTTTTGATATCGGATATTATGGGATTGTTGGGAGGAATTTAAATGGTTTATATTTTGTTGGCAAACGGATTTGAAGAAATTGAAGCGCTGTCGGTGGCGGATATTTTAAGACGTGCCGCAATTGAGACAAAACTTGTGTCTGTAAGCGATGAAAAGGCGGTGTGCGGCGCGCACAACATCACGGTTTCCGCCAATATAACGCTTGATGAAATTAGTAACAAATACGACATGGTTGTGCTTCCCGGCGGATATCCGGGATATGAAAATTTGAAAAACAGTACAAAGGTAAAAAATACGGTTATGAATGCTTTTACAAATAACCGCTACATTGCAGCAATTTGTGCTTCACCGAGCGTTATCGGTGAATGGGGGATATTAAACGGCAAAAAGGCAGTTTGTTATCCGTCGTTTGAAGATAAACTCATAGGCGCAAATGTTCTGTATGACGATGTTATATGCGACGGAAAAATTATCACAT
>CAZSIY010000186.1:0-3451 GCA_964606825.1 uncultured Oscillospiraceae bacterium
CTTTAGGAGCATTACCTTGGTAAGCGGCGATTGTACGCTTTCGCTTAATGGCTGTGAGCTTTCAATGAAAAAAGGCGATACCGCGTTTATGCCCGCTCAAAACGGAATATATACAATAAACGGTGCTTGCAAGTTTATCTTGTCTTACGTGTAAAACGTTTTTGAGAAATCAAAATCCCGATGCATAAACCACGTTTCGGTTTGTGCTTCGGGATTTCGTTTTACTTCATGTTACGGTTATTTCATAGAGTTTTCGTAAGACTCAATCATTTTCTTAACCATCTGTCCGCCAACAGAACCTGCCTGCTTTGATGTTAAGTCGCCGTTGTAACCGTTTTTCAAATTTACTCCTACTTCAGATGCGGCTTCCATTTTAAATTTTTCCATTGCATCCTTAGCTTCGGGTACTACGTGTTTGCTTCCTGCCATAATTATCACCTCCATTTGTTTTGTCGGTTATAATTTGTGCAGAATGAAAAAATATAAACAGGTAATTTTTACTTGTCAATAATTTTTTTGAGTTCCGGCAGTATTTCAAGGCTTCGCGGCAATATGCCGTTCATATATGCTATTGCCGTTCCGTAATTTGTTATTGGCACGTTTTCCTCTTTAGCGCATTTTACGCGGTACTTCATTTCGCGCTCGTTTATCATGCATCCACCGCAGTGAATAGTTAACGAATATTTGCCAAGCTCACTCGGAAAGTTATTTCCCGATGAAAATTCAAAATTAATCTGTTTTCCGGTATAATTTTCGAGCAATTTCGGAAGTTTTACAGTGCCGATGTCGTTGCATTGTCGGTGATGTGTGCAGCCTTCGGAAATTAGAACGCTGTCGCCGTCTGAAAGCATATCGATAAATTTTGCGCCCGATATGGCAGAGTTTAAAAGACCTTTTGTTCTTGCCGAAAGGATGGAAAACGAAGTCAGCATAATGTTATTCGGCAAAACGTCGGCCACTTCTTTGAAAACTTGGCTGTCGGTAATCACCAAATTAATTTTTGATTTAAATTCTTCGATTACGTTTTTAAGCTCTTTAGGCTGAACCACTATTGAAATGGCGCCTTTGTCTAGCACGTCGCGAATGGCGATTTGCTGTGGGAGAATAAGCCTTCCTTTTGGAGCGGCCTCGTCAATAGGCGTTACAAAAACAACTATGTCGCCCACGTTTATAAAATCTCCCACGAATTTAATGTCACTGTTTGCCTCATTAAATTTTCCGATTAGATTTTTAAGCGCATCTATATTTGTTTTTTTAAAAGCGCTTACATATATTTCGTTTTCTTTTGTAGAGGAAACGGATTTTAGCAAATCACATTTATTATATGCAATGATATAATTTATATTTTTTTCTTTGAAAATTTCAATCAGCTCATTTTCGACGTTTCCGAGTCCGCGTGTGCTGTCAACCACAAGAACGGCAATGTCGGTTTTGTTTAAAATTTGCTTTGTTTTTTTTACGCGCAAAAGACCGAGTTCGCCTTCATCATCAAATCCCGGTGTGTCTGTAATCGAAACAGGGCCCAAAGGCAAAAGCTCCATAGTTTTGAAAACGGGGTCGGTAGTTGTTCCCAAAACGTCCGATACCACAGAGATTTCCTGGTTTGTAACGGCGTTTACAAGAGACGATTTTCCTACATTTCTCCTGCCGAAAAATCCTATGTGTATTCTGCTTGAAAGAGGCGTGTTATTTAATGCCATATTTTTGTCCTCCACATAATTTTATGATTTCATGATACACTTTAAAATGTCTTTTGTCAACAAAAAATTTATGAATGAATAATTTTCCGCGTATATAAATCACAAGATTCCCAATAATATTAGCAAAATAATATGAAAGGAATAAATATATGAAAAAGATAATTTCTGCATTTATGATTTCTGTGTTATCTCTCGCGTTGACACTTGGTTTCTGCGCTTGCGGAGAAAAAGACGACGGCAAAACAGAAAACGGCGACACTTTTCAAACAGATGATAAAAATGAGGGCGACACACTCACAGACCTCAAAGACAAGATGCAAGATGATTTAACCGACAAAAAAGATGAAAATAAATAATTTTAAAATCCTGCTCAAAAATATCGGGCAGGATTTGACTTTTTATGTATATGCTGATATAATGAAAATGATAAATACATAATAACGGAGCTGAAACCCATGAAACAAAAAACAAAATTCGTGTGTACATCATGCGGCTACGAAACGCCGAAATGGCTCGGTAAATGCCCCTCGTGCCTTGAGTGGAACACTTTTGAGGAACAGGCGGAAGTGGCGGCTTCAAAATATGACATAAAAACCAAGGTTGACATTTTAAAATCGTCGCCCCAAAAGCTCAACGAAATAGGCGAAACGGAAGAAGTGCGCATAACAACGGGCACCGAAGAGCTCGATAGAGTGCTCGGCGGAGGAATTGTGAGAGGTTCTATGGTTCTTGTGGGCGGTGACCCCGGAATAGGAAAATCAACCCTTCTTCTTCAAATTTGCCAATATATAGGCGACAGAAACAAGGTTCTTTATGTAACTGGAGAAGAGTCGACAAAGCAAGTTAAAATGAGAGCTTCAAGGCTTAATGTAAATCCCGAGGGTTTGCTTTTACTTGCGGAAACAAACCTTGATACCGTAATTTCGCATGCTTCTAACGTTAAACCCGACGTTATGATAGTAGACTCCATACAAACAATGTATCGCGCAGAAGTAACATCTGCTCCCGGGAGTGTTGCGCAGGTGAGGGAAGCCACGCACTTTTTGATGCGCCTTGCAAAAGAGAACAATACAGCGATATTTATTGTGGGCCATGTTACAAAAGAGGGAAGTATTGCCGGTCCGAGAGTACTTGAACACATGGTGGATTGCGTTTTGTATTTTGAGGGCGAGCGCCAGCAAAGTTATAGAATTTTAAGAACCGTGAAAAACCGATTTGGCTCAACCGATGAAATAGGTGTGTTTGAAATGAAAGACAGTGGTTTAAAACAGGTAAAAAACCCATCGGCAATGATGCTTTCCGGAAGACCTGAAAATATATCCGGTTCTGCCATAGTTTGTACAATGGAGGGTTCGCGCCCCATGCTTGCGGAAATACAGGCACTTTCCGCTTCAACGAGTTTCGCCATAGCAAGGCGAATGACAAACGGCATAGATTACAACCGCGCTGTTATGCTTGTGGCAATTTTGGAAAAGAAACTCGGATATTCCATGCAGCATCAAGATGTTTACATAAATGTGGTGGGCGGACTTAAAATAGTCGAAACCGCATCGGATTTGGCACTTATTACAGCTGTGGCGTCCAATTACAAAAACTTTGTTATAGATGAGAAAACTCTCATTTTGGGCGAGGTAGGCCTAACAGGAGAAGTGCGCTCGGTAAGTTATGTAAACAGGCGTATATCCGAAGCTAAAAAAATGGGATTTAAAAGATGTATTTTGCCCAAAGAAAATGCAAAAGAAATCGAAACC
>CAZSIY010000187.1:0-3377 GCA_964606825.1 uncultured Oscillospiraceae bacterium
ACTGCCAGCTGAGCACGCCTACGATGGGAACCAAAAGGTAAGCAAAAGGTCCTGCGATTGAAGCCAAAATTGAGGAATTCGTTGTTTCCGCAACTGTAAAGCTCCATGTGAACGTTTGCATAACCTGTACGGCAGTGTTGCACAAAAGAATAATCGTTGCCGCTTTTACTATGTATGCCCATCCGCGGTTGCACATTGACTTAAATGCGCCCCAAAGCGAAGGAACTTTGTACTCGGGAAGTTCTATAATAAAGAACGATTTTCTTGCTTTGTATCCCGCGATTTTGTTTACAAGCAAAGCACCGAGGAAAATAAGTACAATGCCCGAAAGATACATCACTGTGCTCACCCAGCCCGCGTTATTGAAAAACGCGCCCGCAAAAAGGGAAATTACGGGAATTTTGGCACCGCAAGGCATAAATGGAGCAAGCATTGCCGTAGCTCTTCTCTCGCGGTCATTTCTTATTGTACGACTCGACATAATTCCCGGAACCGCGCAACCTATTGTGATAACAAAAGGTATTACCGACTTACCGGAAAGCCCCACTTTTTTAAATATGGGGTCAAGCACAACAGCAACTCTCGACATGTATCCGCAATCTTCAAGCAAAGCTATGAGGAAATACATTACCATAACGAGGGGCAAAAATCCCACAACCGCCGACACACCGCCTATAACGCCGTCTACCAAAAGTGCCGAGAGAAGCGGGTTTGCGTTTTCCAAAAGCGAGCCTACCCACTCTTGGAAAATTTCAAGACAGCCTGTGAGCAAATCCGCAATGGGAGCGCCCACCCAAACCTGGGAGATTTGGAACACAAGATACATTACAACGGCAAAAATCGGAATACCGAGCCACTTATTTGTAAGAACGGCATCGATTTTATCACCGATATTTTTATCTTTTGTAAGAACTTTTCTTGTTTCTACTTCTTTTACGATTTTGTTTACAAATTCAAATCTCTTGCGGTCGGCCTCTTCTACAACTTCTTTGCATGTAAGGTCGACATCGCCTTGAACGTAAACCGCTTTTTGACCTTTTCCCGCAACTTCCGTCGCCGCGGCAACTACCGTCTGCAAGCCGTTTGCCGATATGGAAACCGTTTCCACAACGGGACACATAAGCTTTTCCGAAAGTTTGGAAGTGTCGATTTTTGTATTCTTCTTGTGATTTATATCGCTTTTGTTAAGCGCCACAACCACCGGAACGCCGAGTTCTAAAAGCTGCGTTGTGAAAAACAGGCTTCGGCTTAAGTTTGTGGCATCTACAATGTTTATAATTACATCGGGGTTCTCTTTTTTCACATAAGAACTTGTAATACTCTCTTCCGACGTAAACGGCGACATTGAGTATGCGCCGGGAAGGTCTACGGCGATGAGTTCTTCTTTTGCGCCGCAATATGCCTTTTTAATTGGGTGTTCTTTTCTCTCAACGGTAACTCCCGCCCAGTTGCCGACTTTTTCATTTCTGCCGGTCAAAGCGTTGTACATGGTGGTTTTACCGGAGTTCGGATTGCCCGTTAAAGCAATTCTCATAATACATTCCTCCTAAAAAATAAATCCTTGAAAAGTCTATATACAGTTAGTTTTCGCTAACCGTAATACGAAAAAAATTGGTGTGGGCAAGGGTGGGGAGAATCCCCCACGCCTCACACAACTATGGCTTCCGCCAACTGCTTGTCAATGTTATATCTTCCGTCTTTAATGGAAACCGTACAACCGCCCTTTCTGTGCGACACAACAGTTATATTCTCCCCGGCATAGCATCCCAAGGAAAACAAAAACGCGTTTAACTCTTCGTCCTGCGTTTCTATTTTTTTGATTAAGTATTCTTTTCCTTCTTCAACTTCACGCAAAGTCATATATTTCACCTACCTATTTAGCAGTAAAAATCGTCACAAAAGTTAGTTCTTGCTAACTCTATGCGTTAGTTTAACACAACTAACGCATTTTGTCAATAGTATTTTCAAAAAAATTTCCCCCGACTTTATTTTACAATATATTACAGTATAGCAAAAACACACCGAGGGGAAAATTTTACTGACAACAAATCCAAAGGAGCTGTACTTTCAATGAACAAAGTAGAAATTTGCGGCGTAAACACATCTTCGCTTCCGGTACTTTCCAGAGAAGAAAAAAACGAACTGTTTTTAAAGATAAAAAGCGGCGACACCCTCGCCAGAGAAACCTTTGTAAACGGCAATTTGAGGCTTGTTTTAAGCGTGATACAACGTTTCGGAAACAGGGGCGAGAGCGCCGACGACCTTTTTCAGGTGGGGTGCATAGGCCTTATTAAAGCAATAGATAACTTTGACCTCAGCCAAAACGTGCAATTTTCCACCTACGCTGTGCCGATGATAATAGGCGAAATAAGGCGCTATTTGCGCGACAACAACGCAATAAGAGTGAGCCGCTCGCTTAAAGACACAGCCTACAAGGCACTTAAAGTAAAAGAAAAATTGATGAAAGAAAAAGAAAAAGAGCCTACCGTAGATGAAATCGCAAAAGAGCTTAATTTGCCCAAGGAAGACGTAGTTTTTGCCCTCGATGCCATACAAGACCCCCTCTCCCTTTACGAACCCGTATACAACGATGGTGCTGATGCTATATTTGTAATGGACCAAGTGAGCGACGAAAAAAACACCGACGAAAACTGGCTTGAAGAAATAGCGCTCAAAGAAGCGCTCAAAAAATTAAACAGCCGAGAAAAACACATTCTCGGCTTGAGATTTTTTAAAGGACGAACTCAAATGGAAGTGGCATCGGAGCTGGGAATAAGTCAAGCGCAAGTGTCGCGCCTGGAAAAGAGCGCGCTAAAGCACATGCGAAACCACATTTAGTAAAGCAGTTTTTTTATCTTCAAAACCGCAAATTGAGCGCAAAGACCCGTAAAAGTGCCCGTTATGCAAGCGGCGGCGGTCATAATTACTCCGTAATACAAAATCGAGGCTCTTCCCACCATGAAAATCCCCACGGCAAGCTGACCTATGTTGTGAAAAACAGCACCCGCAACGCCCAAAAACCACATGGTTTTGTCGGTAAAAAGCGGCATTAAAAGCGAGCTTGCCACAAAGCAGAGCATGCCTCCGCAAAAGCTGTACAAAAAAGAAACGGGCTGCCCCGCAAAAATCGAAGAGAGCACAATACGCACCAGCAAAATGCAAAACGCCTTTTTTCGCCCGAAAATATACATTGCGGCAAGTGTTACCGTGTTTGCAAGGCCGAGTTTTACCCCGGCAACAGGCAAAATGGGCGGCAAAACAGACTCTAAGGCATATATCGCAAGCGCCACCGAGGCAAAAATCGCACAGTAAACCATTGTTTTGATATTATCCGACATAAACGTCCACCTCCGATTTTGCGCCCGAAATCTCCACAG
>CAZSIY010000188.1:0-3351 GCA_964606825.1 uncultured Oscillospiraceae bacterium
GCATGACGGTGCTCATTGAGCAAATAAGGCGATTAAAACTTTTCGACTTGTTTAAAAACATGGACGAAAAATCCGATAAATAGCCTTTTGGCAACTGACTTTGTAATTTAAGAAATTAAATTAAATATAAAAACATTTTGGTGGTAACAGATATGTATAATTTCCCGATAGGAGTAATCCTTGAAAGTTTCAGAACAGACAGAAGCACTGCTATTAAAAAGGCGGCCGCTCTCGGTGCAAACGGCATTCAGATGTACGCTACCCAGGGCGAAAACTCTGCGGAAAACTTAAACACCGCGGCAAGAAAGGCGCTTTTAGACGAGGTAAAGTCAAACGGACTTAAGTTCTCGGCTCTTTGCGGCGACTTTAACAAAGGATTTATGAACAGAGAGTTAAATGCAGACCTCATAGAGCGCTCAAAGAGAATTATAGACCTTGCGCTTGATTTGGAAACAAACATTGTAACAACCCACATCGGCTCCGTTCCGGAAGACAAAAACGACGAGGTATACAAAATTCTCCAGGAGGCTTGCTTTGAGCTTGCGAGCTATGCCGACAGCGTAAACGCTCATTTTGCAATTGAAACAGGCCCCGAAAAAGCTACCGTTTTAAGAGAATTTTTAGACACATTGGGTTCAACCGGCGTTGCCGTAAACTTAGACCCCGCAAACCTCATTATGGATTGGGATGAAGACCCCGTTGCCGCTGTACACACTCTCGGCAAATACATAGTGCACACCCACGCAAAAGACGGCGTTCAGCTTTTGGGCGAAAATCCGCCTTATCTTGAGCTTCCTTTGGGTAAAGGAAAGGTTGACTTCCCCAACTACTTAAAGGCGCTTGAAGAAGAAGGCTTCAAAGGCTTCTTGACAATTGAAAGAGAAGTTGGCGAAACTCCCGAAGACGACATTAAGTTGGCATATGATTTTCTTAAAAAGACTATAAGCGAGAACTAAGGAGGAATTTTTGTGGAAAAGATTAAAGTTGCTATTATCGGTGCGGGAAATATTTCAAACTCGCACATTCGCGGATATCAAAAACTTGACAACGTAGACATTTACGCTATATGCGATTTAAACGAAGAGAGAGTAAACAAAACCGCCGACACCTACGGCATTAAAAGGCGCTACACCGACCTTGACAAAATGCTTGCAGAGCTCCCCGAGCTTGACGCGGCAAGCGTTTGCGTTTGGAACTGCAACCACGCCGAATGTGCCATAAAGGCGCTTGATGCGGGCCTACACGTAATATGCGAAAAGCCTATGGCATATGATGCATCTCTTGCCGAAAAGATGAAAGAAGCGGCAGACAGAAACAAAAAGCTCCTTATGATAGGTTTTTGCATGAGATTTTCAAGCGAGGCGAGAATTGCTCGCGACTTTATAGAAAACGGCTACCTTGGCGACATATACTTTACAAAGGCTCAATATGTTCGCAAGCACGGCAACCCCGGCGGCTGGTTCTGCGACAAGGAAAGAAGCGGCGGCGGCCCCATTATAGACCTAGGCGTTCACGTGCTCGACTTTGCAAGATACCTCATGGGCAACCCCAAGCCGGTGAGCGTTTATGCGGTATCTTTCGACAAACTCGGCAACCGCGAAAACCTCAAAAACAATGTCGGTTGGATTGCTTCCGACCATGTTGATGGCGAAAAATGCGACGTTGAAGATTTTGCCGCGGCGTTTATCCGCTACGACAACGGCGCCGTAACAAATCTTGAAACCTCTTACGATTTCAACGGCGAAGAAACCTACAAAAATCAGCTTTTCGGCACAAAAGCGGGTATTGATGTTGGCGAAAACGGCAATGTTAAGCTCTTTACCACTTACAATGATTACCTTGCGGATATCAATGTGGACACAAGCAACTACAAATTCTCATCGTCGGAATTCGACGGCGAAATTGCCCACTTTATAGACTGTATTGTAAACGGCACCGAGTGCATAGCTCCCGCCGAAGACGGTATTATGGTTATGAAAATTCTTGACGCTATCTACGAGTCGGCAAGAACCGGTCACGAAGTTACAATGGGATAATTTCCAAAGGACTGCCGAATACAATTTGAGCAGTCCTTTTTCGGAGGTAAACATGATATTTAAAAACGCACTGGTATACACAAAGAATTTTAAATTTGAAAAGCAGGACTTGTTTACAGACGGCGCCCTCATATCAAACGCGCCGTCGGGCGACAGCGTAGATTGCGAGGGCATGTACATAATTCCCGGCCTTATTGACTTGCACTTCCACGGTTGCGACGGGGCAGAAGTTGCCGACGGAACCGAAGAAGCGCTCTACAAAATAGCAAAATACGAGGCTAAAAACGGCATTACCGCCATGTGCCCCTCTACCGAACCCATTGAGCACGCAAAGCAAATTAAGGCTCTTGAAGCGGCGGGAAATTACAATAGGGAAGACGGCTCTATTTTGGTGGGCGTAAATCTTGAGGGCCCGTTTTTCACGCAAGAAAAGCGCGGCGGCAATGACGAAAGGTATATCTTCAACCCCGATTTTGACCTCTTTGACGAGTATCAAAAAGCGGCAAAGGGCAAAATTAAGATAATAGATATGTCGCCCGACCTTGACGGCTCGCTTGAATTTATAGAAAAGAAGTCTAAGGAGCTTGTGGTATCTCTTGCCCACACTCCCGCCGATTACGAAACTTCCATGGCGGGATTTAAAGCGGGCGCTACGCTTGTTACTCATCTTTTTAACGGCATGGGCGTATTTCACCACCGCGACACCCACCTTGCCGGCGCGGCGATGGACGCGGGCGCGTTTGTGGAGCTTATAGGCGACGGCATGCACGTAAGTGACCCCATGATACGCGCGGCGTTTAGAATTTACGGTGCGGACAAAGTGGTTCTTATAAGTGACTCACTCTTTTGCGCAGGTCTTATCGACGGCCACTATGTAAAAGACTACACCGAGGTAGACGTGGTAAACGGCCTTGCAAGGCTCTCCGACGGCACAATTGCCGGCGCCTCGGCAAATTTATACATGAACATGGTGCGAATAATGGGCTGCGGCATAAAGGCAGAAGATGCCATTCGCTCCGCAACGTACAATCCCGCAGAGGTTTTGGGTGTGCTTGACACCATGGGAACTCTCGAAACGGGAAAAATGGCGAATTTTGTAGTTTGCAACAAAGATTTTGAAATACAATCGGTATACATCGGCGGAAAGAGGGAATGGACAAGATGAAAGTTATAGTATGCGACAGCTACGAACAAATTTCAAAGGAAGCGGCGGCGATAGTGCTTGATTTGGTTCGCGAGAAGCCTTCGTGCGTTCTCGGGCTTGCTACGGGTTCAAGCCCCATTGGCATGTATGACGAAATTGCGGCGGCAAATG
>CAZSIY010000189.1:0-3337 GCA_964606825.1 uncultured Oscillospiraceae bacterium
ATACAATATATATGGTGATTAAAATGAAAAAATTTATTTCTTGGAACGTAAACGGCCTGCGTGACGCCGTAGGTAAGAATTTTAACGATGTTTTCAAAGAATTCGATGCGGATATTTTTTGCCTGCAAGAAACAAAATTGCAGGAAGGGCAGATAGAACTTGATTTGCCGAATTATTTTCAATACTGGAACTACGCCGAACGAAAGGGATATTCGGGAACGGCTGTATTTACAAAAGAAGAACCATTGAGCGTTTCATATGGCATAGGTATCGACGAGCACGACAAAGAGGGAAGAGTTATCACTTTGGAGTTTGATAAATTCTATTTTGTGTGCGTGTATACGCCGAATTCACAAAACGAATTAAAGCGCCTTTCGTACAGAATGGAATGGGAAGATGCTTTTAGAAATTACCTTTGCGCACTTAAAGAGAAAAAATCGGTTGTTGTGTGCGGTGACATGAACGTTGCGGCAGAAGAAATAGACCTTAAAAATCCTAAAACAAACACAAAAAACGCAGGGTTCACCCCCGAAGAACGCGAAAAATTCAGAGAACTTAAAAACAGTGGATTTACAGATACTTTCAGATTTTTATATCCTGACAAAGAGGAAATATATTCCTGGTGGTCGTATCGATTTAACGCAAGAAGCCGAAATTCCGGGTGGCGTATAGATTATTTTTTGGTTTCCGAAGATTTGCAAGAAAGTATCGATGATGCTAAAATTCATACCGATATCCTCGGTTCCGATCATTGCCCGGTTGAACTTACTGTAAACATATAACATTTTGACAAGGAGAAAACATAGATGTCCGAAAGACAAGAACACATTCGCAATTTTTGTATAATTGCACACATTGATCACGGGAAATCCACGCTTGCCGACAGAATGCTTGAAAAAACGGGCGTTCTTTCAAAGCGAGAAATGCAAGACCAGGTGCTCGACAATATGGACCTTGAACGCGAAAAAGGAATTACCATTAAAGCGAGAGCCGTTAAACTTATATATAACGCCAAAGACGGCAATGAATATACTTTTAACCTTATCGATACGCCCGGACACGTGGATTTTAACTACGAGGTTTCAAGAAGCCTTGCGGCATGCGAAGGCGCAATTTTGGTTGTTGACGCTTCTCAAGGAATAGAGGCGCAGACCCTTGCAAACACATATCTTGCAATAGATAACAATCTCGAAATCGTTCCCGTTGTAAATAAAATCGACCTGCCGAGCGCTCGCCCCGATGCCGTAAAAGACGAAATTGAAGACGTTATAGGAATTGAAGCTCAAGATGCCCCTCTTATATCGGCAAAACAGGGAATAGGAATTGAAGACGTGCTTGAGCAAGTCGTAACCCACGTTCCGCCACCGTCAGGTGACGAAAATTCGCCGTTTAAAGCGCTTATTTTTGATTCGTATTACGATGCATACAAAGGCGTTATCGTTTATGTAAGGGTATTTGACGGCGAAATTTCGGTAGGCGATAAAATTCGATTTATGTCAAACGGTAAAGAGTTTGACGTTGTTGAGGTAGGCTACCTTTCGGCTTTGGGTTCAATTAATTCAAAAACTCTTAAAGCAGGCGAAGTTGGATATATAGCGGCAAGTATTAAAACCGTTTCCGATGCAAGGGTAGGGGATACCGTTACCAGTGCTACAAGGCCTACACCGGAGCCGCTTCCCGGCTATAAAAACGTAAACCCCATGGTGTTTTGCGGAATTTATCCGGCAGACGGCGCAAAATACGGAGATTTGCGCGATGCACTGGAAAAACTTCAGTTAAACGATGCAGCTCTGTCTTATGAACCTGAAACTTCCGTAGCTCTCGGGTTTGGTTTTCGATGTGGATTTTTGGGATTGCTTCATATGGAGATAATTCAAGAGCGCATTGAACGTGAGTATAATCTTGACATTGTTACCACGGCACCGAGCGTTGTTTACAAAGTTTACAAGACAAACGGTGAGGTTGCAAATATTTCAAACCCCACAAATCTTCCGCCGCTTTCCGAAGTTGAGTATATGGAAGAACCCATGGTAAATGCGGATATTATGCTTCCCACACAATTTGTGGGAAATATTATGGATTTGTGCCAGGAAAGGCGCGGCGTGTATAAAAATATGCAATATATGGACGACACTCGCGTTATTTTGCACTACGATTTACCGCTCAATGAAATTATATACGATTTCTTTGATGCCCTTAAATCGCGCACCAAAGGCTATGCATCGTTTGATTATGAGCTTAAAGAATATGCGAAATCGGATCTTGTAAAACTCGACATGCTCTTAAACGGCGAAGCTGTCGATGCACTTTCGTTTATAGTTCACGAGTCAAAATCGTATACAAGAGGCAGAAAAATTGCTGAGAAATTAAAAGAAACAATTCCGCGCCAGCTTTTTGAAATACCGATACAGGCGGCAATCGGAAATAAAATAATAGCTCGAGAAACCGTTAAAGCAATGCGAAAAGACGTATTGGCAAAATGCTACGGTGGCGACATTACCAGAAAGAAAAAATTGCTTGAAAAGCAAAAAGAAGGTAAAAAGCGTATGCGCCAGGTGGGAACGGTTGAAATTCCTCAAGAAGCATTTATGTCTGTTCTTAAACTTGACGAGTAAAATATCGGCGGCAGAAAACGTGGCTTGTTTTCTGCCGCCGATATTTTAACCTTCTTTTTTGTGCTGACAATGATATGTTATATTCGCAAGAAGTTTTTCGGGAATAAATCTTGAAAAGAAAATTGCAGCTTTCATTTTAAATCCCGGAATTATAACGGTTTTGCCCTTAAACATTCCTTTTACGGCATATTCTGCCACGTAATCGCTGGTGAGGCCTTTGAGAGAAAAACGAACGTTTGCCACTTTGTCAAATTCAGTTTTTACAGGTCCTGGGCAAAGAACGGAGATTTTTACTTTTGAACCTTCTTTTTTCAGTTCACAGCTTATAGCTTCGCTGAGCCTCAAAACATAAGCCTTTGTTGCATAATATGTGGCAAGTAGGGGACCTATCATAAATCCGGCAGACGATGCCACGTTTAAAATATATCCATTGTTTTTCTTTTTGAAATCGTTTAAAAACAATTTTGTAAGCGTATGAAGTGCGACGATGTTAATATTTATCATTTCTATTTCTTTTTCTTTGGGTATTTCGCAAAAGCGTCCGAATGCGCCAAAGCCTGCGTTGTTCACAAGAATATCTATATTTTCGCTTTTTAATTTCTCGTATAAAGAAACACATTCATCGTAGTTTCCCAAATCAGCCGTTATAATATGAATATTTGTTTTAAGTTCGTTTTTTAACTCTTCCAATTTGTCGCTTCGACGCGCAACGGCGTATATTT
>CAZSIY010000190.1:0-3262 GCA_964606825.1 uncultured Oscillospiraceae bacterium
GTTTAGCATTTCGGCACTAATCGGTATAGCTTTCGGATATTTCCCGGCTAAAAAAGCTTCAAGATTAAATCCGATAGAAGCATTAAGATATGATTAATAACTTTTTAAGGAGATAGTACAATGCTCAAAAAATTTATAAGTTTTTCACTTGCTGCAGTAATGACTTTGCTTTCGGTGTTTAGCGTAAGCGCGGCAGGCGTTTATACCGACACATCGGCTACGGTGCTTTTAAAAAGCATGAACATAATGTCTGGTGACGAAAACGGCAATCTCAATTTGGACGATGCCGTTACTCGTGCCGAATTTTCAAAAATCGCCGTGAATGCATCAAAATATAAAAATACTGTTGCTCTCGGTGCGCAGATATCGGTTTTCAAAGATTGCACCTATACTCACTGGGCGGCACCTTATGTTAAAGTTGCGGTTACAAACGGAATTTTAACAGGTTATCCCGACGGAACTTTTAAACCCGAAGACAATGTTTTGTATGAAGAGGCAATAACCGTTGTTTTAAGACTTATGGGTTACAGCGACGAAGATTTCGGCTCTTCTTGGCCATATGGCCAGGCAAGCCTTGCGGCAAATTTGAGCCTTAACAGAAACGTTTCAAAAAGCATAGGTCAAGTGCTTTCAAGACGTGACGTTCTTGCGCTTGTTTACAACATGCTCACCTCAAAGACAAAAAATTCCGAGGTGGAGTACATAAATCAAATAGATGCATCTTTTTATGAAGATGCCGTGATAATTGCCACGAATAGGGAAGATACGTCCGTAGGCTCAAATTCCGTGCTTACAAGTGTGGGAACGTTTAAAATTGCCAATTCGTTTGACTATTCTTGGGTGGGTCAAAAAGGTGACCTTGCCGTAAAGAGTAATGGCGATTTGCTGGCGTTTATGCCTTATGAGCAAAAAAACGAGAAATATGTGGTTTGTTCCGTTTTGTCAAACTCCGTTGCGGCATACGGAAACGGACAGCTTGCCGAACTTAACCTCAGTGACAACACAACCGTTTACAGAGGTTCTGAAAGATATACCTTTGCAAACGCAAAAAATATGATGAGCATGGGTGATGTAATCCATGTTGTAAAAAACTCCAACGGAAGCGTTGAATATCTCACTTTGCAAACAGATGCCCTTGAAGGTGCATACACGCTTTCATCATACAGCGGAAATTGGTATTCGAAATTTACAAATGATGTTTCCTCACTTACCGTAATTCGCGACGGTGTGAGAGTTTCACATGACTCGTTAAAAAGCCTTGATGTGCTTTATTATTCGCCCGATTTAAATACTGTTTTTGCATACAGTAAGAAATTTACCGGCGTTTACGACAAGGCGCTTCCCAATAAAGATACCCCGAATTCTGTTGTAATTTCAGGAATTGAATATGAAATTGAAACCACAGAAGCTTTTAATAAGCTTTCCTCAAACGGAAATATTAATTATGGTGACACTGTTACGCTTCTTTTCGGAAAAGACGGTAAAATTGCCGATGTAGCTTCAGCAGATGTTAAAACAGATGATGCGCTTGTAGGATATCTCGTTCAAACAGGCACAAAAAATTTCATCAATGCCGACGGTGAAGATTACACCTCGCGCTATGTTAAACTTGTCTATCCCGACGGCACTGAGGCAGAATATGCCGTTTCAAATGATTATTCGTCTTATTTAAACAGCGTGATGGCAATTTCCTTTCGCGATGGCTCCGCAAAACTCAGCCGAGTAAACAGCGGCGGCGTTTCGGGAAAAGTCGATTTTGAAAATATGAAAATCGGCAGTACAAAGGTAAGCGACGAAGTAAAAATAATAGATGTTTCCACCACAAACAAAGACCACATCGGCAATGCCGTAAGTACGTATATGGTAAGGCTTGACGGAATAAATATTTCCGCATCTAATGTTCTTTGGTACAAAAAGAATTCCTCGGGCGAAATAAGTGAACTTGTTTTAAACGATGTAACCGGCGACAGCTGTGAGTACGGCATAGTAACTTCGGTTCCCGAAAGTTCCGAAAGAAGCGGGGCGTATTCGATTGATATATCGGGCTCAGCGTGCATGTATTCCGGCGGATATTACAGCGATATTAAAATAGGAACTCCGGTTAAGGCTGAAGGCGAAAAATCAAAAGTGAGCGCGCTCTCTTCTCTCAATTCCTTAAAAGGCAACGTCACCGCAATAGATAATACAACCGTCACCGTTGGCGGAAATACTTATAAAGTGAGTGATAAGGTAAAGGTTTATAAAAAGAGCGGGTATTTAAAGTATGAACTCGTTGCTCTTTCCGAACTTTCCAATGAAATAGGAAACGGCTATGTCACCGCTTATTGCGATAAAGATGAAAAATACGGCGGAAGAGTGAGAATTATTACAATTAAATATTAATAAATGATAACCGCAGAAAATCATACTTCGCAATATTTAAAGGCTTTGTCTTTGCTTGTAATCACACTATGTGATATAGGCGGTTGCGCAAAAATGCCCTTGCAAGCAAGTTTTTTGCTATACTTTCTGTTAGACAAATACAGGCTCTATAATGAATGTTGGGGTGACCAGCAAACAGAACTTAAGAAATAAAAAAAGAGAGCATGTTTGTTCAAAATCTGTTAAAATGGAGTTGAACCAAAACCATGAAAGGAGTAACAAATATGCTCTCAAATAATTATGCTAAAGATTTATTAAATTTTCAAGGGGTCAAAATCATAAAAATTGAGCATCGCAGTTCTCAAATTATGATATACACTCAATTGGAGGTTAAAACACACAAATGCCCATGCTGCGGTTGTGAAACAAGTCACATTCATGATTATTACGTCCGAAAAATTAAAGATATATCCGCTTTTGGAAAACATGTTATTATACCAACAATGCAAGTCTATTATTATGCGTGTGTTAATGCTTTGAAGAAAATATCGGAAAATATTTCTGCTACCATCTTTGTATTGTTCCACATTATGTGTAACATAAATATCCTCAAGGTGTGCAACTGTAGCCTTTGCAATGACCGCCCTTTCCGGCACAGTATTTGCCGCTGACCCGCTTGCGACAATAAACAGTTTGTCGGACTTTATTTTTTCGGCAATTAAGGCTATCGGTCTTATTCTGCTTGGATTTGGTATTGTGCAGATAGGTTTGTCGCTTAAATCACGCGATGCTTCACAAAGAGCAAACGGCTTTTTGACATTCTTCGGTGGCGTAATTATTGCCTTTGCAAAGAAAATGATTAAAGAGGGCGACACGATTTCGGATATACCGGAATTTGAGT
>CAZSIY010000191.1:0-3252 GCA_964606825.1 uncultured Oscillospiraceae bacterium
GGCTTTGTAGGAGGATTTATGAAAAAATATATAACTTATGCCCTTTGTGCGATTTTGGCAATATCGGCTCTTGTATTTACCTTTAACGCTGGTGACGGAAAACCCGAGGTTTCGGAAGCGCCGAAAACATACGAAAGCGCCAAAAAAGAAACTTCCAAGCCCGAAACCGAACCCGACAAAAACGGAAATTCGAAAAAAGAAGTCGAAAATCTGATTGAAAACGAAAAATCATTGCCCGAGAAAAAGAACGAAACGGAAAGCGTTCCCGCCGTTACTCCCGTCAATGGGATCACGTCGAAAACCGAAGTTGCCGACGTGCTTTACTGCACGCTTTCGGTAAGTTGCGCCGATGTATTAAATGAAATTTACCAATATGTGCCTGAAAAAGCTAAATTTTTGCCGCAAGACGGCATAATTTACGACGAAAAAAAGGTTAAATTCAACGAGGGTGAAAGCGTTTTCAACGTGCTTTTAAGAGAAATGAAAAAAAGTAAAATTCACATGGAATTTGTAAATACCCCCGCCTACGACAGCGCATACATCGAGGGAATTTCAAATCTCTACGAATTTGACCTCGGAAATCTTTCCGGCTGGATTTACAAAGTAAACGGCAAAATGCCCGACTACGGCTGTTCGAAATACATTCTTTCTTCGGGCGATAAAATAGAGTGGATATATTCAAGCGAGAAAAATTTCGGAGGACTTATGGACGATGAATGAGTTTAAAAGCTACCACCCCTCCGTGAATTTTCTCTATTTCACCGCAATTTTCGCATTTTCCGTGGTAATTACAGATCCGTTTTGCATTGTCGCGGAATTAACATGTTTTTTGGTAGGCTCGACAATTCTCGGTGGAAGAAAGCGCCTTATTGCAAACGCAAAATATCTTACGGCACTGGCAATCGTTACCGTTAGCATAAATTTTGCCATAAGCCATGAGGGCATGACAATTTTAGGTTACTTGCCGAGCGGCAACCCACTTACTTTCGAATCGCTCACATACAGCATAGCGGCGGCGGGCATATTCGCATCGGTAATATGCATTTTTCAATGCTTTGAAAAAGTTATGACAAGCGATAAATTAATGCACGTCTTAGGCAAAATATCGCCGTCACTATCACTTGTTTTTTCAATGGTGCTCCGTTTTGTTCCGCTGATGAAAAAGCGCGCAAAAACCATCGACAGCGCGCTGAAATGCTCTGTGGAAAGCGGCGGCACCAATAGCGCAATCGGCAAAATAAAGCACGGCATAAAAGTGATTTTCGCCCTTATGAATTCAAGCTTGGAAAACGCCATAGACACCGCAGACAGCATGAAATGTCGCGGTTACGGTCTTCCCAAAAGAAGCGCCTTTTCCGCATTTGAATTTCAAAAACGCGATGCAGTTTTAGGCACAGCTGTAATTATATTTTCGTCATACACCCTTGCAGGAATTTTCAGCGGTGCTTTAAAATTCAGCTATTTCCCAATTGTGGAATTAAAAGCGCTCACATTGTACGAAATAAGCGTTCGCGCCTCGTATGCCGCGCTTTGCTTTACGCCGGTATTTATTGAAATCTTGGAGAAAATAAAATGGAAAAAATTAAAATCAAAAATTTAACATTTACATACCCCGGCCAGTCTGAACCCGCGCTCTCGGACGTTGATTTATCGGTTTCAA
Source organism: uncultured Oscillospiraceae bacterium (assembly GCA_964606825.1). Lineage (GTDB taxonomy): Bacteria > Bacillota > Clostridia > UMGS1810 > UMGS1810 > CAKSIN01. Next base: position 1,661 of record CAZSIY010000191.1, read on the forward strand.
AGGGAGATTTTGTCGTACTTTTCGGAAAATCGGGTTGCGGAAAAACTACCCTGCTCCGCCAACTTAAACCCCAGTGCACGCCACACGGGAATATAAGCGGGCAAATTTTCTTTGGCGAAAATCCGCTCTCCGCTCTTAATTTTAAGGAGCAAATCGAAAAAATAGGCTTCGTGTTCCAAAATCCTGAAAGTCAAATAGTTTGCGACAAAGTTTGGCACGAGCTCGCTTTCGTTCTTGAAAATTTGGGATATTCAAGCGATGTTATCCGTGCAAAAGTGTCTGAAACGGCATCTTTTTTCGGAATAGACAAATATTTTAACAAAAACACTTTCGACCTCTCAGGTGGGCAAAAACAGCTTTTAAACCTCGCTTCTGTAATGGTTTCAAACCCGGATTTACTTATTCTCGACGAACCCACAAGCCGCCTCGACCCCATTTCCGCCGAAAAATTTCTCGAAATGCTCTCCAAAATCAATAAAGAACTTGGAACCACGGTAATCATCACCGAGCATAACTTGGAAAACATTCTCCCATTTGCCGACAAAGTTGTTTTAATGGAAAACGGAAAAATTCTTGCGCAGTGCCCACCCGAAAAACTCGGAGAGAAAATCAAAGAATTTTCTCCGGCACTTATCGGCGCACTACCTGTTTCCATGCGCATTTACGGTGCAATGGGCGAAAGCGGGCCTTACCCAATAACAATTTGCGAGGGTAGGCGCTACCTTTCTTCAAAAGAAATATTTCCGTGTGATTTTCCAATAGACCGTCAACCGGGAGGCGAGACGGTCGTTTGCGCCAAAGATGTATATTTCAGATACACCAAAAACGACGATGATGTTTTAAAGTCGTTTTCGCTCAAAGTAAAAAAAGGCGAATTTTACTCGATAATCGGTTCCAACGGCTCAGGAAAAACCACCGCCCTTTCGGTGCTTTGCGGCACAAATATCCCCTACCGCGGAAAAATGGAATTTGCGCCGAACGCAAAAATTTCCATGCTTTGCCAAAATCCCATTTCGATTTTCACGCAAAAAACGGTGCTTGCGGAGCTCGAAAGCGCTATCGACGCAAAAGATGTTTCCAGGCAAAAACAAGTCGAAGAAATAATCAAATTTTGCGAAATAGAAAACATTTGCCAAAATCACCCCTATGACATTTCCGAGGGGCAACAGCAAAAGGCGGCTCTTGCCATGGTTCTTTTACAAAATCCCGATATCCTCGTTTTGGACGAACCCACAAAAGGTCTCGACTTCGAATTTAAAGAAAAGCTGGCTCATCTTTTAATCGCTCTTAAATCTAAAGGCACTACCATAATAATGGTTTCGCACGACATGGAGTTTTGCTCAAAATATTCCGACAGGTGCGGCATGTTCTTTGACGGAAAAATAGTGAGCGAAAATACAACCCGAAAATTTTTCGTTGCAAATAATTTCTATACAACAGCCGCCTGCCGCATGGCAAAAAACATAATAGACGGCGCCGTTTCTGAGGAGGATATTTTATCTGCCTTAGGCTATGCAAAAAAAGAGGAAACACCGCCTAAAAAGCCAAGCAAAACTTTTACCTACACCCCAAAAACCGAGGACAAATCCGGA